>JACQRL010000167.1 GCA_016206485.1 Planctomycetota bacterium
GTTTATTACAAATATAGGTTGGTATAACAATTTATGGTTTTCTTTTAAGAGTTTTTGTGTATCTTGCTGTCCTTCAATATCTCTGCGTTCGATTAATATTCCGTCTGGGAATAACTTTCTCGCTATTAACTCAACTTCATTTCCAGTTTCCAAAAGAGACTGTTCAAACTCAGTTAATTCTGATTGATCATAGATTCCAGGTTTATGTATCTTATACCAGGCATTTTTTGGACACTCCCTGTAAAGAAGATAATCAGTTTTTGAAACTACTATTTCCATATACAAAACTTATAATATAATTCAATTTCCTTAGCAGTCTTTAAAAACATAGGGGACCCCCAAATTGTTTCAAAATATTCGACATTTACTATAATATGGAAAATTAACGGAGTTTAAACCGTGCAATCAATATCGGTATGGACAAAAATTAAGTGTTTTATAAAAGCTATTTTCTTCGGATGGTTTGTTATCCTACTTGGAGCTTTATTTATTCTTTATATTTGGAAATTAACTGGACCCGCAAATTGGTTATTTTCAATAGTTTCTGTAATCATTTATCTATCCTGCTTTCTTCTACCAATTTGGATCTATAAATATCTCAGTAATCAAGTCTTAAAAGGTGATTCTTTTAAATCTAGTAGGAGTAGTTCATCAGTTTATGCTAATAAAGGGTATGAACATAAACCCACAGGAGTATCATACAGTATTAGCATTTCACCAAATCGTACACAACAGCAGAAAGGAACCAGTAAATTAGAATGGAAAGGTAAAGGGACTGTTATTCAACTTGGACAATATCTTATCAAAAATCCATTTACCTATTATTCCAAAGGCAATCCCCCGGAAGAAGAACCCTCCTGTATTAACCTTAGACTACGAATTGGAGAGCCAATTGTAGAACCTAAAGGGTCAATGGGTTATTGGCCATATTATGGTAGGATAACACCCAACCAAAGAGCAAATTATCTTAGTTGGCTGTCATCTGGTAAAGGATCAGAATTAGAAGACATAGGTTACGCTTTTATCTACTTCTATGGTCTTGAACGTCGTGTGATTGTTGAAGAACAAGATATTTTAGATATTGCAAGTGAAGTTGCTAAACTTTTGCAAGAATTTACTCATTCTAATTCATTTAACAACTACCTGGGTAATTTTCTTGCATATATTATTGCCAAATACGGAATTGAAAAAATTCCGGAAGAGATCTTTAAAACAATATTCGGAGGTAATGTTAAGATTTCAAATAGTGATTATCTTTCGGTTGCTGTTGCCTGGTTTATCACTCATAATCAACCACTTCCAGTATATTGGGCTCAAATGATAGCTAAATTCGATTCACGTTCACCTCACAGCGTTATCACCAAACGAGCTCCAAAAAATTTTAATGAACTATTTACTAAAAAATATCACGATAAATTTGGTAAAGGATTTATCCCGGAATTCAGCAAAAGAAACAAAGATATTTCTTATCAACCAGCAAGTGGGGCATTGCTTGGCGCCGTAAGCCCACATGTCAAAATACCTAATGCATTCGGCAGTCAGAGGCAGTATTCTCCACTCGTAGAAATTTGGTCCAGTTCTATTGAAGAATTAAAGCAATTCAGCAGGGTTGTAGGTGAGGGCAAATCCAAGAGTTCACGAGAGGCATATGAAGCCTTGCCCGAAACTTTAAAAGAAGAGACAGAACATCCTGATACTGAAAAGTGGACTAAGTTATTTTTTGACCATACCAAGGATGATGGGACAACATTAGTACCTTCATCAAAACTAGCCGAATTGAAAGAGTTACCTTATAAAGAGAAATTAACATTACAACAATGCAAATCATTAGCTCAAACAGCACAGTATATTGGTATAGGAATGGAACCAGACCCGAGGATCACAAATACAGCATATCGTTGGGAAGAAAACATTTCGCTTTATAAACCTGACGAAGTCAAATTGCCTACTGATTCAACATACATAGGTGTATCAGTAATTTTCGAGCTGGGAATGGTTATTGCGGCAAGCGATGGAGTGATTCAATCTGAGGAAGTTGATTTTATAACTAAGTTTATCGAAGGATATTTTCAACTAAGCATTCATGATTCTAATCGACTGGAAGCGCTTAAGAGTTTATTGATTGAATATCCTCCAGACCTTTCAAGGAATATGAGAAAGCTCAAAAAGTATCTCAAAAAGGACCAGCGTGAAAAAGTTGGAGAATTCCTTGTGGGTATTGCTGCTTCATATGGGTCTATCGGAAAGGCAGAAATTAAAGCACTTGAACGAGCATATAAAATACTCGATATTCCTGAGGGGCGATTGGATGAGTTTATTGGGAATCTTCGCAGAGACTTTACTGCACCGGTTTCAATTTCACAAGATGAAACCAAAAAACGAACATCTGAAGCCATACCACAGCGTGAAACTAAACATGAAATAGAACAAGTCCATTTGGACCATAATCGTATCAGAGAATTATTAATGCAAACTCAAGAAGTTGCACCCATGATAGGTGATGCAATGGGAAATGCTATAGTGGATGAACGCGATGAAGACACGATTGATAAAAAGCAGACTCCTGTCAAAAAACCTTCTAGCGCTCAATTTACAGGATTGGATGCCAGATATCATGACATCCTTGAAAAGCTTTTAGAGCTAAAATCTTGCCCAAAAGATTCCTTCGAATCAATAGCCCTGAAACATAATCTCATGCCTTCTGCCATTATAGAAGTAATCAATGAGTGGTCAGATATTACATTGGGAGATTTACTAATTGAAGAAGGTGATCCTATTATTATAAATCATAAATTGATGGATGATTACTATGCCAACCAAAATTAAATCTAGAGAACGAGATGCTATAATCAATTCTCTGCGATCTGGGGTTGTTCCACGAGTCGGGTTACAGCATATCCAGGTAGGTAGATCAGATGAAGTTGAGGCAGTCATCAATGATCTGAAGCGAGCCGAGAACGGAAGTGCATTCGTAAGATTTATAATAGGAAGATTTGGTTCAGGTAAGAGCTTCTTTTTAAACCTTGCTCAAATGGTAGCCTTAGAGCGAAAATTCGTTGTAGCTCGAGCTGATATTACTCCTGACCGAAGGTTATATGCATCAGACGGAAAGGCAAGATTGCTATATTCTGAACTTATGCAAAACCTGTCAACCAAAAGTAAGCCAGATGGTGGAGCACTTACAGGAATTGTCGAAAGATGGATTAGTGATATCGATTATGAAATAAAACAAAAAGGTGGTGACAACAAGGAAGTTGGAAAAGAGATTACAACAAAACTGAGAATTCTGCAAGAATACGTCAGTGGTTATGACTTTGCTATTGTTGTTAATAAATACTATGAGGGGTTTTGTTCACATAACGACATCCTTATGGTTAATGCAATTAGATGGCTTAAAGGAGATTACACAACTAAATCTGATGCACGTAAAGATTTAGGTGTGCGTTCGTTCATACATGACATGAATATTTACGATTACCTTAAACTTATGGCAAGATTCATACAGATGGCAGGATATTCGGGTTTGCTTATTAATTTTGATGAAATGGTGGTTTTATCACAAAGGCTAAACAACTCTAAAGCCAGAAATTCCAACTATGAGATGATCTTAAGAATACTTAATGATTGCCTGCAGGGAGATGTCTCAGGAATTGGATTTATATTTGCAGGCACTGATGAGTTTCTCGAGGACAAACGTAGAGGTTTGTTTAGTTATGAAGCATTAGCAACAAGACTTTCTGAAAACATGTTTGTTAGAGAAGGTTTAAAAGATTTCTTAGGACCAATTATTCGTCTTTCAAACTTGTCACCAGAAAACTTATATGTTCTATTTCATAATATACGTAAAGTCTTTGCAAACGATGATAGTAGCAAGTATCTTGTACCAGATGAAGGCATAGAATCATTTTTACAACATTGTTCTAATGTACTTGGATCCGAGTACTTTAGAACACCACGAGACTCAGTAAAAGCCTTTGTTAATTTTCTTTCCGTACTTGAACAAAATCCAGGTACAGATTGGAAGTCACTGCTTGGAGATACCAAGATCGAAGTAAATTCAGATCCAGAATCAGAGCTGATTTCTGGTGAAGAAAATGAAAATAAAGGAGATGACGATCTCAGTACATTTAAATTATGACATCTGAAGTTTTAGATCAGATACTGAAGGCATTTAATCTTCTTCATCCAAAAATACAGGAGAAACTCCATGAGATGAAATGGACTGAACTTAGACCCATCCAGGTAGACTCCATTATAGAAATTCTGACCAATGATAAAAACCTTATTATTTCTTCCAAAACTGCAGGTGGTAAGACAGAAGCGGCATTTTTACCTATTTTGTCTAAGATTATACAGGATCCAGATAAAAGTGTATCAGCTTTGTACGTTGGACCTTTAAAAGCACTAATCAACGATCAATTTCGCCGATTAGAAGAATTATGTGATAAATCTGAAATTCCGGTTTTCAAATGGCATGGAGATGTTGGGAGGACTGAAAAGAAAGAGTTTCTTAAAGATCCAAGCGGAGTCCTACTTATTACTCCCGAATCAATCGAATCATTATTTATAAATCGATCGAGTCGGTTACATGATATGTTTGGAAGTATTAAGTTCATAGTTATTGATGAAATGCACTCTTTTGTTGGAGTTGAGCGTGGAGCACATCTAAGAAGCTTAATTAGCAGAATTCAAACCAAGAGCAAATCTATAATTCGCCTCATTGGTTTGTCGGCTACACTGGGAGATATGAATCTAGCAAAGAAGTGGTTAATTCCCCGGGAGCCGGAATCAATATTAATTGTTTCAGATGAAGGTGAGCAAAAGGAATTGAAGTTTCGCCTTCACAGTTATGTGATACCTAAAGCAATCAAAATAAACGTTCAAGAGGGTTCTGATCCAGATGTTGAAGTCCAAGATGATTGTAATCAGCAACTATTAGATGATTTGTACCATTCATTCAAAGGCAAAACCAGTTTGATATTTGGTAACAGTAAAGCGAAACTTGAATATTATGCTGACTTAGTGAAACGCAAGGCAGAACAAAATAAATCTCTACATCAAT
This sequence comes from Planctomycetota bacterium, assembly GCA_016206485.1. Taxonomy (GTDB): domain Bacteria; phylum Planctomycetota; class MHYJ01; order JACQRL01; family SBBU01; genus JACQRL01. The sequence goes on from JACQRL010000167.1 coordinate 5,063, forward strand.
TTGCTATCCATCACGGCTCATTAGCAAAATCAGTTCGGGAAGACACAGAAGAAAAGTTAAAGTCAGATAGACCAGTATCTGTATTTTGTTCCAGTACACTGGAAATGGGAATTGATGTCGGAAATGTTTCGATTATAGGTCAAATTGACTGCCCTTGGTCTGTAAGTTCATTAGCACAAAGAATAGGAAGAAGCGGTCGTTTAGAAGAACAGCCCTCCATAATGCGAATGTTCATAGAAGAATTAGAGCCAGATGAAAAAACTCCGCTTATGGACAGACTCCACAAGAATTTAATTCAGTCCGTGGCAATGACAGAATTAATGTTTGAAAAATGGTGCGAGCCACCGGATAGTAACCGACTTCATACTTCAACATTAGTCCAACAAATCCTTAGCATTGTGACTGAATTCGGTGGAGCAAGTGTAGATAAAATTTACAACTTGCTTATTTCTAAAGGTTCGTTCAATAATATAGATAAATCAATATTCATTGAATCAATTCATACACTAGGAAAACTTGATCTACTAGAACAGACACCAGAAGGAATCTTAATTTTAGGTCTAAAAGGTGAAAAAATAGTCAGGTCCTTTGATTTTTACTCCGCTTTTAAAACAACAGAAGAATATAGGGTAGTTAGTAATGGACGGAATATTGGCAGCATTTGGCAGCCTTCTTCACTAGAGGCGGATAGTTTTTTAATTCTTGCGGGTAAAAGATGGAAAATAGTTGAAGTGGACCTTGATCGCAAAGAAATAACTGTCATACCTTCTAGAGGTGGTAAAGTTCCAAAATTTCCTCCTAATTATGGTTCTGATATACACCCAAAAATTCATCAAAAAATGCTGAGTATTCTCTTTTCAGATGACGTTCCGATATACCTCGATGATGTTGCTCAAAATATTCTTCAGTATGCTAGGCAAACTTCAAGAGATGCTAGACTTGATGAGCACGTATTCATGCAAGATGGGAAATCGACACTCTGGTTCACATGGGCAGGATCAAGAATAAACAGGACATTGTGGGGACTTGCAAAGTACATTGGAGAATTTGAAGTATATGATGAAGATATAGCTCTTAATTTTGTGAATGATGAGATATCTACAATAAATAATTTCTTCAAACAAATATTAAGCAATCCTCCAACTGAAACTGAGCTTGCTTCCAATTTCACATCAAAAAGGCAAGAGAAATATGATTGGGCTTTACCGGAGACGATTATGGACTTGACCTTTGCTAGAAATTCACTAGATCTAAGTAACACATTAAGATTCTTAAACGAAAAAATTGGTTTATAAACATTTCCCGACTTGTGCCATTTAGTGTGACACGCGAAGTTTCTTGAATAACGTCTCTGTTTCCTCAGATATCAAGGCTGTCAGCAATATTTCCTTTTTTGTATGTGTATTTACAATCCTGGCATCCTGTACCTGCCTCAACTGATCCACAATTCTGCGCAGCGAAACGCCGCTTTTGAGCTCCAGATACTTACCCAATGCCAATGCAATGAAACAAATGACCATATGGGCTTTTATCAAATCCTCCTTATGGTGAAATATTGGCCTTGCAACAAGATCACTCTTGGACATCCAAAACGCATGCTCTACACGCCACAAATCGCCATAATGGGCTATAATGGCCTCATTGCCCATCTTTTTCATAGACATGGCTTTGCGCAAATATCTGCTTATTAGATAGCAGCAAATCAGCAAAAGTTTTAATGCAGCGCAGATGAAAAGTTACTCCAGCACTCGGTTACATATTGCCTAATTTCTTTTCTGAATCTCTCCGAAGAAAATCTTTGGACATTCAGCTGAAAGTTATCAGGCTTCAAATCTCTTTCTATTTCAAGGAATTTCTGGACTCCCTCAATAACTCCATCTTTGCTCTGCTCATTAAATAAAATACCGGTTGCCTTCTCCTGACTGTCATTCCAATTGATGACTGATTCAGTCTGCCCTCCTTTGCTGTAACAAATTACAGGCGTTCCGCAGGCCTGAGCCTCCACACACACAATTCCAAAGTCCTCTTCAGCGGCAAAGACAAAGCCGCGCGCCTTTTTCATCAGATCCGCAAGTTGTGTTCCATCCACCCATCCAAGGATTTTGACATTACCGTTTGCTATGGACTTGATCATCCCAAGCTGAGAACCATCTCCAATCACGATCAGCGGCAATTTAAGTTCATTGAACGCCCTGACGATCAGATCAACTTTTTTATAGGGGACCAATCTCGATATAGTAACAAAAAAATCTTCCTTTTTGCCGTTGGCGCCGAAATCGATTCTACACGGAGGATAGATAACTTTGCTGTCCCTATCATAAACCCTTTTTATCCTGTCGCGTATATATCCGGAGTTCGCCACAAAGTAATCTATGTTTTTAACCCTTCGCTGATCCCACGCCATAATACAATCAAGGATCGGAGACAAGAGGGCAAGCTTCAATCCTGTAAAATATTGTCCCCGCAAATCATAGAGATATCTCGGAGGAGTGTGGCAGTAGCAGATATGCATTTGATCTCTGCGTTTTTTTATCCCTTTTATCAGAGCATGAGAAGAGCTTAAGATTATTTTATTGTCTGCGGGTACGCTTATTGAATCCACGGCAAGCGGATGGAGCGGGAGTAAATGCTTGTAGAGTTTATCAGAAAAAGGAAGCTTATTTAAAAACGAGGCGCGTATCCTGATCCTATTTTTGAGTTTGCACTCTTTTGAACGGACAAGCGTGTAAACAGTATCGGCTCCGAACTCTGATATAATTTCATCAAGCGCCTTTTCTGAACCTGCGTATTTTATAAGCCACTCATGCAGCAGTACTACTTCCGGCAGAGACATTGTTACTGGAAATTTGACAATTCTTTTACTGGCAGCAACTGACCCCTGAATCCTGACTTCTGTATTTCATCTTCTTCTTGTATACCTATCTGCAGCCCAGATGACATCTTGTAGTTATTTTGCCCCTTTAGCAAAGAAAACTGCCGGGATCGTTTTCAAAAGTATTACGAAGTCTGTCCAGAATGCCCAGTTTTCGACATAGTCGATGTCCATTTTAATTCTTTCTTCAGCAGTAGTATTGCTCCTTCCGCTGACTTGCCATATGCCTGTGATGCCGGGCCTCATTCTGAATCTTCTCCTCTGTCTCCTGTCAAGGTAACGGGCCTCCTCTTCGAGAAGAGGGCGCGGACCGACAAGACTGAGATCTCCTTTAAGAACATTGATAAACTGAGGGAGCTCATCCAAACTGAACTTTCTCAAAAATTTTCCAATTCCAGTTATTCTGGGATCATTTTCTTCGATCTTGAGAAATGGTCCGTAAAAATGCAGTTAACTCGCAGGAACATCAATGCTCATAGTTCTGAATTTGTACATATTAAACACCCTGCCATTGATTCCGACCCTTTTGTGCCTGTAAATTACAGAACCTTTGCTGAATATTTTGACTGCTATAGCGCACGGGATCATAACTACCGACAGCAAAATCAGAAAAATAAGGCTCGCGATGATATCAAATATCCTTTTAAATAAAAGCATGACTTCCTTTGCATGCGATGGCTTGATTGTAAACGTCGAATAGCCCGCTATACCCTCAAAAATAAAATTTGCCTCAAAAGTGCTCAGGCTCATCGGGACAAACCTCACAGTAATACCATGCTCATTGCAGAGTTTAATGATATCTTCATATTCCTGCTTCATGTTCAATGATGATGATACAATGTGAACTTCATCGATCGTATCTTCCCTAAGAACGCGCTCTATACTTTCAAGTCCGATTACCTTTAAATTAGATGTGTTATCTACATAATTTATAAACCTGTCATCATAACAAAGATAGCTTATTTCATAATTACGTTCACGTTCTGATCTTATATCTTCGAGGTATTCATCAACAACACCCTTTTCCCCTATTACGATAAGATAATCTCTGTCATAACCTCTCTTTACATAATATCTTCTGATCCTGAATACAAAATATCTCCATGTAAATAGAATGAGGAAAATCAGCGTTCCAAAGATAAAAACAAATGCGCGGCTTGTCTCAAACTTTTTTAAAGTAAAAGAAATAGTGAAAAGATAAATCACCGCGATCAGCGATACAGCCAAAACTTTTATTACCTGTTTCCCGAAACGCAGACGGGTAAGGCTGAACCTTAACACATACAGAGGAATCGCGATGCCGAGGACATACGGGAACATCCATGATGTGGATTCATAGGTGAAATTTGCGTAAAAAATTTCTATCGGAGAAAGCAGGTCGCGGATGAGATAGCTTAAAAAAAACGCTGTATAAAGAAGGGCAATCTCCGCAAAAAAGAGCGTCCACTTCGCGTAGCTGCGTCTCATGGCTTTAAGAATCCTTTAATCTGTTGTTTTATTAGTTCGACTGCCGGCTGTACAAATGGATCTGTTTTATTGCTCAGTCCTATCGCTGCTACAGCAATCATACTTATCACTGCAAGTTTAACTCCATCATTAAATCTGTCTTCAATTTCTATTTCAAAACATGGGATCGATCTTGACTCAAGCGCAAGTTTGGTCGCATCCTTTTCAACACATCGTAAAGAATCCAAAGGCATCGAGCGAGCATGAATAATTTCATTGAGCTCTTTATTCCTAAGGACAACCTTGCTATTTACCGATCTATCTGCCAATATCAAAACTTTTTTTTCCATAGGAGCGTCAAGTATCGCCTGAAGCGTGTGGTGCTGCGCCGGAACACCTCTCTGGTAATTAAGTGTTGCAAAGTGTATATTGCTCCTTCCGAGACTTTCAGACCAGAGCTGCAGAAACCACTCTCCAAAATGTTCAAAACCACTTGTATAATCAAGAATAAAAACAGCCTGACTCTTATCATTGATAGCAGAGCTTAGAAAGTTCGCAAGTGGGGCAGTTTCATTTATTAATCTTTCAGGGCTCATTAATAAGCCTGATAGTTCTTTTGAAAGATCGCCCAGGCAATTTGAAGCGAAACCAAAGGTGACTAATCCTGCAGGAGTAAACATTGAGTAGCGTCCGCTGGCGCTCTTCGGAATAAAAAGTGTTTTATGTCCATGTTTTTCGGCAAACTTGTGGAGAGGGGATCCTTCTTCAGTAGAAAAAAGATATTCACCATCTTCTTGATAAATAGAACTCAGAAGTGATATCGTTTCATAAGTTACTCCTGATTTGCTTACCACAAAACAAAGCGCTTTGCCCAAATCATTTGCGATTTTTTTGACCTGCTCAGAAAGCGGCTCTTCCAAGAATGTCACTTTCTTATGAATTTCTACGAGTGAGATCAAAAGCTTTGCGCCGTTTGATGAGCCTCCGATTCCGAGATGTACCAGATGATCAGATTTATCAAACAGATCAAGGTTGTTTATTTGATTGATGTTATCTTGTATATTTTTGAGATCCAAAATCTTGTGACTAACCAGCTCCTGAAAGGCGTTCGCGAGCACCTTTATATCCGGACTAGTACAGGAAGATCTTCCAACAAACCTCATACTTAATGAATTATATAATAAAGGATAGAGA
>JACQRL010000168.1 GCA_016206485.1 Planctomycetota bacterium
AGAAGCTGTAAATAAAGTTATTCAATTAACAACTCAGTATAGAGGGTTGGTTGAAAGGACAATTGAATAGTACGATAACAATCAGTATGCTGATCACAATGATGTCCGATAAATCGTAAATTTAGTGATGCTCATACCACATTCCACAATCAACAATCCAAAATCTGAAATGATTATAGGGGGTTCCTGCCCGCTTTTTGACAGGCAGGAACTTATCGGTCAGTGATGAGTTATTCCAGACCAGCTACATTTTTAGCCATGGGACAATAAATATAGTAGAGAAGATTAATGGATGTGGATTTACTTGGTTCAAGTTCGATGATCCACTTTAGCGTTCCATCCTTTAGTTGTTCTGCTGGCTTTGTTGTGCCATCTACTATAGATATTTTGATGTCTGAATCTCTGGCTATAGGAATCTGATCAATCACAGTCAATTTTATCTTTTCCTTTTTCAGGTTTTCAATAGTTGTTTTAAAGGTATAGTTTATTTGTCTGGTTAAAGAAGAAGAGTCATCTTTTTTGTCGTCGAGAACTCTCTGAACTTTTATGCCTTCATCTATTCCAAGAAATGCCTCAAACTTTTCCCTCGGAACAGCCATTTTCATTACCGATTCGCCTATATAGTTGTTTGAAAGAAAAATATTAAAACGCGCGGGTAAAAGTGGAAATTCTGCATTATTTTCGGTATTTGCCTTCAGATAAGCATATGGAGCCAGTTTAGGTGTCGTTATGTATTCGAATGTAGACGGCAGTGATAATACAGCAATTGTTGATTTGTGTGGCATTCCATCGCTTGGTATTGTCTCTTTATTTTGGATTGTAAATACATAAGAAGCGAACCTTTCTTCAGACTCTGATTTTATAATATCGCAAAGTTCCTGCTGTTTAGAGTCAACAGTGGCTTCTTTCCCGAGAAATCTTTCTAGTCTAGCGCTGTTTTGGATAAGGAGATCTTTTTGATAACTGATCTGGCTTGTAGGATAGGAACGTTGTGAATCTTTCCCGGCGCCTCCCAGAACAAGTGCACTGAGTGTAGGCATGCTTGCTGAAAATGCGGGATGAGCTGTAGAAAGTAGCAGCTCCACATTGCTCCAATCCTCACCTGTATTTTGCCACACATGCCCATAATAGTAGAGCTCAAGCTGTTTTGCCTGGTTGGATTTATCAGCGTAACAGTCATATGATGGAGCCCACCCGGCGCCAAAAATCATATAACTTAGTTCAAGCTGTGTCTTGACATCTTTTGTACATTCAAGAGTTATTGTGACTGATTTTCTATGCAGAGCGCTTAATGTTTTAAGAATAGAAAGCTCATTGTCTATAACCCTTAGTTTTTCGCTGAGATTTCTTTTCTTCGATTCTTCTTCTGCAATTTGTTTTGAATTTTCTATTAATTCATTTCTTACAAATTTTAAAAGTTTTTGCCAATCCTCTATCTTTGGCTTTTCCGTCATTATTGTTGAGGCAGCTTCTTTAACATATGATGCTTTTAGCGCCTGAATAAAATCTCTTTCTGAAGCCAGGGCGGCGATAGTATCATCTATTTCCCTTATGTCATCAGTGAGCTTTTGCCGGTCAGTCTGCAGGGTTTGAACGCGAGATTCGTTCGTTCTTTCAATTGAATATAATCTCACCTCAAATCCCAGAAGTCTTATCCCGGAATTGTCGGCGATTCCCGCCCTTACGGAATCATCTGCCAGATTAACAGGAAGATCTTTAAATGTAATCAACTCAACTCCTTTTTTTAGTTCGATATTTGACGTTCGTCTTACGTGCGCGCGATCCAGATATACAGTAACTTTGTTTATGAAGGATGATTCTTCGCGCTGTTTTGTTTCGGCAGCGGTTGTCTTAAGACCTGAAACAACGATAAAAACGGCAATGATGCCTGACAATGCAGGAATTTTCATTTTTGACCTCCGGAAAAGAATAAAATATTTTTGGAATAAGACGCTTTTAAAGACTGCGTCCTTGTGTTCATTACACTATCATTACGATCATTTGTTGAAAATTTGTTTGCGCAACCTTGCTGCGACCGGTATTTGGTAGTTGTTTTAATGCCGAAATTTTGGTTAGCTGACTCAGGGTAAATCTTTTGTTGTCTGCCACTGAATTCTGGCTTCTGATTCCTTATTTCTTCACGATATGATGAATATTCTGCGTCTCTGCAAGTATAAATAAGTTTTGCCAAACGGCCGTTAACCCAACAATTACAGAGATTATTGTGCATCTGTATTATTAGTGAGATGAATCCCGTTATTGAATAGCGCCAAAATCAGTCAGCGGGAGAATTCCCGGACTGTTTAACGCCTGATTCGTCAACACATTTTGATGTACGAATCAGAAAATATCAATCCACAAATAGCAAATTGCAATAAAATCACAAATATCACAGAAATTCAAACTCCAAACCTAAAGTGAGTTATCTCCGAACGATGGGACCACATATTTAGGAGAAGTTGAAAAAGTGGGTAATCTCGGCCCACTGTTTGCCTATGTTTAGAGCTTGATTTTTGTCATTTGCTTTTTGATAATTCTGATTCATTATACATAACAATGGGTGTTGATGAGTCAGCCACGGATGTGTGTATTTTTTTCTGTTTGTTAATGTAGGGCGGTGTAAACCCTCTGAGTTTTATTTATTGACCTTCCATTTATCGAATAGTACTTCTTTAACAACACTCCCAACCGTCTCTTTTCCATAACAATGAGTCCAGCCATCTTCAACTGTCCCTTCATCGCCAATCAGCTTCCATAATTCGCCTATATATTCTTTTGCATCTAGATCGCCTATAGCTCTTGCTGCTGCTATGCGAACTAAAGGATTGCTCTGTTTTAATAATTCTATTATCTGTTCAGCATACTCCTTTGCTCCAAATCTTCCAAGAGTGGATGCTGAAGCCGCCATTATATACTGGTCTTTGCTATTTAACAATCCTGCGATATCCTTCGCATAATTTACAGCGCCAATTTGACCTAGTGTTCTGATTGCAATGGCTCCTATTTCTTTGTCGTAAATAAGATTCGCAATGTGTCTAGTATATTCGCTGTTACCAAGTTTAGCTATTACTTCCATGGCATTTGTCCTGTATTTGTCGTTAGATTTCATCACACTTACTAGATCATCTATAGACTTTTTATCGCCCAATTTATACAAGGCTACTGTTAAATCGCTTCCAGATGTTGGATCTTCACTGGTTTGTCTTATCTCGTCAAGAATCTCCCTGAGTTCTTTTACATATTCAGTAGCACCTAATTCTCCCAACAGTCTCCCTGCAAATATTCTTGTATAGATATCCTTGTTCCTTAGTAAGGTAGCTATTTCACCGCTGAATTCCTTTGCTCCCATTTGAGTCAATACACTGGCGGCAGTACGCTGAACTTCAGCTCTTAACTCCTCTAAACTAACCCAGTACATGGATTTTTCTTCTTTTGATGGATTTGTTGTCTTGCATCTCTCGTTGTTCCCGTAGTTCTTATTATCTAATAACCTTGCAATTTCACTGGAGCACTCTTTTATCTTGAACCTTCCCAGGGTTTCAACTGCCAATTTTCTAACGTAGTGATTGTTACAGTCGAGAAATTCTACTACCTTCTTGATGTATTTATCCGGGTTATCTGCGATCAATAATTGTAGGCAATTAAGTCCGATGAGGTGGTCAGAATGGTTTATTGACTGTTCTATCTTATCTTCGCATCCTCTAAAGGACCCTGTAGTCATTAATGACCTGACTGCTGACTGTCGCACTTCCTCATTTTCATCGTTAAGGAATTTCATGAATATTTCTCCAACAGATTTAACTGGCGGATTGTATTTTACATATGGAGGTTCACCTGAGCGTCCCTCTAGAAAGTCTATTAGGCGAACTTTTGCTGCAGGGGTGCTGATTTTTCTTGATATAGATTTTACCAGTGAATATCGATTATCCTGTTTATGGGGGGCAAAGTCCTCCGAATAACAAAGTTGTTTAAACATGAATATAAAGAGTTCATCTTCTTTCATCGTTTGGATTTCATTTATAAGCTTTTCTATTTTTTGTTTGCTCTGGGTCTCATTATCTTCCTGCATGTTAAGAAATGATGTTGCAAGAAGAACGTGAAATGTGAGGATTTGTATGTACATTGTCATGAACAATCTATGTTTTCCAAGCGAACTTTGTGTTTGCATTGTTCGCCACCGTAATCAATAGTAAACACAACTTCAATAATGGTTATCAATGGCGGAGGAAAACCCATACAGTTGTAATCCGGATCTACTTTATATGTAGTAGATACCCAATGACAAAATAATAACTTTCAAATTTTTCATCCAGCCTCCACTACAGCCAATAATCCAACCCGTTCGCATAGATTTTGCAGTAATTACGATCAAAGTTTTTTTTCATAATATTTCTCATTATAATAATTTATCCTCATATATTCTTGATACACCATTTCGGTGTAATCCTTTAAATATTTTTCGCGCTTGCATACGCAATCGCAATAGTCTTCAATTTGTTCTGTATGACTGTCGATGAACCCCGTTATTGAATAGCGCCAAAATCAGTCAGCAGTAGTGTTCCCGGACTGTTTAATGCGTCATCAAACTCCTTAATCTGAGGAATCTGTGGAGGAAATCGCGAAACGTCATAGATATACTGCGCTCATTTCTGTAATAGCCGGAGATCATCTATCTTGCGTACTATTATTTTCCTTTTTGCTTTTACTTTATTGAATAACGCCTGTTGTTTATCTGTCAGGTTGGAATTGTATTTTACTTCAATCAAAACTTTCTCTTCTGTTAAAAAGTCAATCTCAATTCCATTCTGATATACGTAGTATGGATTGAGGTGTTTTATCTTCAGGAATACGTAGTTCTCAAACAAACTTCCTTTGTCCCTGAACCCTGTAAAAAGAGTTCTGATGCCCAGGTCGGACGAATAAATTTTTCTCGGGGATAATATCTTTTCATTGGTTGTTCCATGTCGCTGGATCGTATGAATCAGATATGTGTCCGTAAACATCCTGACATATCTGGCGGCGCTGTCGGGAGAAATTTTTAAGATGCGCGCAAGTTTATTTACGCTCACTTCCTTGCCGGCCCTCTCCATCAACAATAGAAATAGATCCCTCAGAACAGATGTATTTCTGATGTTGTGAAAAGAAGAAATATCTTTTTGTACGATGTCATCCACCAATTCTTTTATGTATTCGTGATTTTCATTAAGAACATACTCAGGCAACCCTCCTGTTATCAGATACTTCTCAAAATATCCCCCCAACAAATGGGCATCTCTCCTGCTTATTTCTATCTGCTTGAATAATAAGTACTCTTCAAAATCAAGGGGAAGCAGCTCTACAACGACATTTCTGCCGGTCAGGAATCGTTTTTTACTTCTAAGTACAGAGGCGCTTGAGGATGACGCGTATATTTTCACATTCTGATTATCATAAAGATTTTTTAGCTGTTGTTCGTAGTCCTCTTTGTAGGCTACTTCATCAAAAAACAGGTAGACTTTTTCCTCAAATTTTATCATCTGTGCCTTCCTGTATTCTTCCACAAGCTCTATCACGGACTTCTTCGCGATAAGATAGTCGTCCAAACTGATATAGAAAATATTCTTTGGGGCGACACCATCCTCACTAATAAGGCGCTTAATGTAAAGTTTCAGTAAAGTGCTTTTACCAACCCTTCTCAGACCGGTTAAAAAAACTACATGTTTTGATCTGAAGGTGGTTTTCAGAGAAGCAAGAGCTGATCTCCTTTCAATCATTTCGCCTATGCTATAATCTCCCTCCCACCATGGATTGTAGCGGTATAAAAGCTCTTTCATTCTCCCGCATAGTATACGATAGAATCGTATACTATGCAATACAAATGTCTGATAGTAACAGATATCATTGACCCTTACCCGCGTTTCAAATTTTTTTCTGTTTGTTAATGGAGGGCGGTTATTATTCTAGTAGTTATTATTGGAGGAGAGTTTAGATGCCGGCAGAAAGTAAAAGGAAGATTTTTGTTTTCGGTTCCGTCTTTCTCTGCTCATTTTTGGCATATCTTCTCACGCTCGGAAAGTACGTTTACTGGCAGGATTCAGGCTATTTTCTCTCTGTTATAAAGGATTTTGGGATACCCTGCGCGCCCGGATTTCCTCTCTTTTTACTCTTGTATAAATTATCTGCCATCATTTTTTCTGATCTAATAGGGTTTGATTTTGTAATGGTTGTATGCGCGACATCCGCTTTTTTTACATCCTGTGCCTGCGCATTGATCTCGGTTACAGTTTATGAACTTTTCAGCTCAGGTTTCAAATTTTTTCAGGACAAAGGAACAAGCAGTTTAAATCTGGAAGGTATAACTCTCAGTTTAATATCTGTTTTCAGCGGACTGAGTTTTGGATTTGGATATTATCCATGGTTTCAGGCGGTCAACGCGGAGATATATTCGTTGTGTATATTTTTCTTATCGCTGGGATTTTACCTGATCGTCAGGCTCGGTCAGCTCGGTGTATTGAAAAGAGAGCTCACAAAACCTCAGTGGGCACACATAATTTTAATAACAGTTGTCACAGGATTTTCCTGTTCAACTCATCCAATGATGACAGTGGGGTTGTTTGTTGGGGCTATTTTTGTGGCTGTGTTGAATCCAGGCGTATTAAAGAACTGGAAGTTTGTGATTTCCTCGGTTTTTATATTTACTGCAGCATATATTATCCCGAATCTTTTCCAACTGTACAGGTCTCCGCTTGACGTAAAATTTACTCAGGGAAATCCATCGACTTTAAAAACGTTTATAGGATATATTTTTGGAACTGAGTGGGAAGGACAGTTTGGTTGGCTGGATTTCCGATGGGAAAGACTGATTTCTTTCGGAGATTTATTTTATAACCAGTATTTTATTGTTGGAATGGTTGTTCTTGTTTATGGCTGCTGCAGGGTTGCCTCTTTCAATCGTAAGTTTTCACTGTTTTGTCTGGTTGCGTTTTTGGCTCAGTTTATCAACACGTGGTCCTATTCCAACGGGGGTGAATACGATGTATGGGTAAATGTCAATTATATGATTTTATCGATACCTTTTGCCGTTGGGCTGTATTGTATCGGAAGTCGGCTGCGAGCTGTTACAAAAATAAATTTGAATTTCATTTCTATTATCGGTTTGTTGAATCTGTTAGTATTGCTGTTTATAAATTTCCGGCAGATTGACAGAAAAGATTATGATTATGCTGAACGGCATGGGATGAATCTCATAAAAAATCTGGATAAAAACGCTATTATTGTGCTCGCCGGTGAAACAGATAAAGCAACTGTCCAGTTTTTGCAAATTGTTCGGAAGTACAGAAATGATGTCTCAATTTTAATGCCAAACTATCTTAAATGGGAATGGTATCACGCATTTCTTCAAAGGATAGCGGGAATAGATCTGCCCCCGATCAGGATGTTTGAGTATGAAATAGAGTTTGTTCAGCAGAGATATTTTAACGATATACAACTTTTGATGCTTACACATATTATCAATTTCAACGCTGATCGAAGGCATATTTTTCTGTATAATGTTCCGCCTGTCCCAATAAAAAAGGAGCTAAGGTATCTACCGGCCGGCGCGTTTTTAACTATAGTGCCTGCCGAAAGTGAGAACGTGGATCTGAAGTACTGGGAGTATTCAGCTGTAGATGAAAAAGTTGCTGTTCTAAGAGATAATGAAAAACTGCACATACAGGATGAACGGCGCGTTATTTTAGGAGACGGAAAACCATATTATTATATTCGGAGAAGGGCGTTCATACTCGATTATGTGAGATTTTATTCAGATGCGTATAAGAATCTGGGAGACTGGTATATAACAAAAGGGAACGGACTTGCGCTGGGAAATAAACTTGATGAAGCCAAAGAATTTTACCAGCTTGCCCTGGTTGAGTACAAAAAACTTGTAGAAATTAATCCCAATCATGAAGATGCAGATGTTTATTTCAAAATGTCTATGTTGTACTTCAATCTGGATCAATATGAAGATGCGCAGAAATGGATTATTTATTACAGAAAGTGGTATCCATTGATGTTTTCAGAGTTTAAAAAGAGGCAGGAGGCAAATCTGGATAACATCACAAGAATGCAGGAAGAAATAAACAAAAGACTTGGAAACTAGATGAAATTAATTATCTGGGGGTCTATTGCAGTCTCACTGGTTTTGAAGTTTCTGTATCTGTTTGATGGCGATGCAACTTTTGTAGGTACAGACGCGTATTTATTTTCAGCTTCAGCAATAAGTTTAACGGAAAATGGAACACTTGCTCTTCCCGAAGTTTCAGAGATTGCGCATTTTGATCAGGAGTATTTTATTGCTGGCAGGCTGTTTGTTTATCTGCAATCTCTATTTTTTTCTTTCTTTGGTTTTTCAATTTACAACGCTCGGTTACTTCAGTTTATACTTTATTTAAT
>JACQRL010000174.1 GCA_016206485.1 Planctomycetota bacterium
AAACAGAAGAAGAAAAACTATATACAGAATGGATTGACTGGTTCTACAACAGGATACTGAATTACAATAAAAATCCTGCAGAAAAGGTCAATGTCCCGTTTAATTTCAGAAGACCGGAAGAATGGAAAAATCTTTTTGAAAAACGAGGGATGACAGTAAAAGAGAAAGATCTTGGTATATTCCAAATCCTTAACCCTGAGCATCACTGGCTGTACGTAGCTGATAAGACTGATCTTACGGAAAAATATCAGGCAAGTGAAGACCTGCAGGAAATCGGGAATTTAGAATATAATGGCAGAAAGCTTTTCAAGCCCATAGTAGATGATTTGCTTGATAAACTAGAAAAAGGAGTTCCGGAATTTTCATTATCCTTAGATAATTATTATTTTTCAGGAGAACAGTCAACAGTAATCAGTTTTAACAGTCCGGAACAAACTAAGCTGCCTCGCATTTCAGAAGACGAAGAAAGTCGGCTTTTAATAATTTTTGAGCCATTCAATTTGACCATATACAGTCTTGTTCGCTGGTATACGCAAGGAAAATATAAAGTTGGAGGTATTATTGATAGAGATGGTATTAGACTAATTGTGAAACAAACAAGCCTTTAGAAATTTATGCAAACAGAAAAAGGACTAAATTTATTACATCTTCAGCGCTTTCTTGATCCTGTTCCTGTCAAAGCCCACAATGATCTGCCCCTCTATCTCTATCACAGGCACGCCCATCTGCCCGGATTTCTCAATCATCTCTTCCGCGGCTTGCTGGTTCTTGCCGACATCAATCTCTGTGAACTTCACATTGTTTTCGTTGAAGAACTTCTTGGCCTCTTTGCAGAAGTGGCACCATTCTGTTGTGTAGATTTTGACTGTCATAATGATCACTGTGATAATTTCTGGATGCAAATATATAAATAAACTTATGAAAGGTTTAATTTTATGATTCGACTACCGACACAAAATTGTCCAGGAGTCTTGTTGACTGTCGCTGCATTAAATCCGCATTTCTTTCCGTTTCTGCGGTCAATTGCGTCTCATCGATTTCATTTTCTTTGTGTATCCAGTCCCTGTCAATTTCTATCTGTCTTGCGACCATCTCTGGCGTAAATTCTAAATGGAACAAGAGGCCATACGCCTTTCCATAAGAGAATGCCTGGTTTCTGCATAAAGGCGATGTGGCCAGCAATTCAGCCCCTTTTGGCAAGTCAAAAGCATCCCCATGCCACTGCAGCACCTTTATCGGCGATGAGAATCCTTTGAACAGCGGATCTTTGGCTCCGTTTGGTGTCAGGTCAACTGTATAGTAGCCCACCTCTTTCGCCCTTCTGCCTTCTATAGTATTTGGATACACGCGAGACCCGAGCGCATGGGCCAGCAGCTGGCTTCCAAGGCAAAAGCCAATTATAGGAACTTTTCCTAGTGCACTTCTTATCGCTTGTAATTCATCATCTTTTGATGGATACACACCTTTGCCATCGTAAACTCCCATCGGCCCTCCCATAATAACAAGGGCATCGTATTGAGAAACCGCTGGGATCCTATAAGGCTCCCATAATTTTACTATATCCATTTCTATGCTTCTCTCTGCTGCATAATGGATAATGAGCCCTGGATGTTCATGGGGAACATGCTGAAAGACAAGAAATTTCATGCTATTCACTACTACAAAAAACTATTTATATTCTTGCCGCCTCAAAAAAACTATGCCAAAGAAAAAATCATCCAAAAAACATTCGCATAAAAAGGGCAAGGTCTGCGAATTTTGTTAGTTCATAGGGCTTATGATTTTCTTTTCAATAATTTTTACTGTATTTTTTGGCGCAAGCCACTCTATGCTTTTACCATCGCGCAGCAGCTTCCTTATTTTCGTGCCATTGTACTTTTTGGGATTCAGGAAATCAGGGTTCTCTATTTTGCATCCTTTGAGGCATTTCCTGACCCGCTCATTGCCAGAAACAACAGCATCAAATTTCAGCTTTTTGATTTTATCCGTCCATGCCTTGTCATTTGTGTCTTTCATTCCTATGACTTTTGCATGCACATGGCCGTAATGAAGCGGCT
>JACQRL010000005.1 GCA_016206485.1 Planctomycetota bacterium
CCCAGATTTTATTGACGACGTAATAGAGACTGGCCATTGAGGCCAAGCCGATGAGCCAGGGAAGAGCGATGGTGCCGATGGGATCCATGTTGTGATACGGGCTACAAGATTTGCCTTAGAATTTCCTGCCACTTTTGATCGACTATTTTCTGTATCTCCGGGCTCATTTTGATCTCCTCCGGCCAAACCCTGTCGAATCCTTCTTCTTTCCACTTTCGGGTGGCGTCGATCCCGATTTTAGATCCATAACACCATTTTTCTGATGCATGATCTAAGATATCAAGAGGACCATTTACGAATTCGATGTCACGCTGAGGAGCTACGTTTGCAAGCGCCTTCCAGACAACCTCGCGATAATCTCGTAGGTTTACATCCTCGTCAAACACTAGAATACATTTTGTAAGCATAGCCTGTCCTAATCCCCAAATCGAGTGCATTATTTTTCTTGCGTGACCCGGATACTGCTTCTTAATAGATACAAGCATCAGATAGTTAAACATTCCCTCAGAAGGCATGTGATAGTCAATCAACTCTGGCATTGTGAGTTTCATAAGAGGCAGAAATAGCCTCTCGATGGCTGCTCCTATGGGTGCATCTTCCTGATTCGGAGGCCCGACAACTATCGTATGATATATTGGATTTTTCCTCATGGTTATGCATTTAATATGAAAGACAGGAAATGGTTCAGGAACAGAGTAATACCCTGTATGGTCCCCGAATGGTCCCTCTGTTCGAGTCTCATTATCCAGATATCCTTCGAGAACAATTTCACTGTTTGCAGGGACTTCGATATCAATGGTCTCACACTTGACCATTTGTACACCTTCATGTCTCAACAATCCCGCAACGATCATCTCATCGAGATCTGGCGGAAGTGGAAGTATTGAACTGAAAAGTACAGCAGGGTCTGATCCGATTGCCACCGCCACCGGCATTCTTCCCTGATCCTTAATCCCTGATTCCTGACTCCTGACTCCTGACTCCTGATTTCTAACTTCTGATTTCTGGGTTTTGTTATAATGTCTTGCCGCATCTTTATGCGGATGAAAATGCATTAGGGTTTTGTCTTTATCAATAACCTGCATCCGATAAGTTCCGCAGTTTCTTTTTCCTGTCACGGGGTCTTTTGTAAAGACAAGCGGGTATGTAATATATTTTCCCGCATCTTTCGGCCAGCATTTGAGAATTGGGAATCTGGCGAGATCTATATTATCCTTTATAATAACTTCCTTGCAGTCGCCTGATTTCACTGTTTTAGGAAGGAAACTTGCAGCCTCCATAAGCTTTGGTAAAGATTTTAATTTATCTATAAATGTGATAGGTGGCTCCTGAGCCATCTGGATAAATTTCCCGATGCGCGATTCCAGCTCTTTCAGCTCATCAACTTCGAGTGCTAACCCCATTCTTTTTTCAGTTCCGAAAAGATTAATAAGGAGTGGAATATTTGATCCTTCTACATTTTCAAAAAGAAGCGCTGGTCCTTTCGCATCAAATACCTTTTTGTAGATCTCAGTGATTTCAAGATTGGGTGAAACCTTCTCCTTGATTCTTAGCAGTTCTTTTTTTTCTTCGAGTATTCTGATAAACTCTTGCAGATCTTTATATGCCATTTCTAAGTTAACTTAAGAGTATACTTTCATATTATTTTTATGCATTATTTAACGCAGCAATCATTTTTTAGAAAGAGTTTTCGTTGAAACTATATTTTTCATATTTATAACCGTAACAAATGTCGAACCTTCTTGATTATATAAAACAGGCTCGATCCTTTAAGATAAAAACAATAGATGAAGTCGCTGAATCATTGGGTATCAAGAAAGGAAATTATGAATCATACGGTATGTACAAGACAAAGCTTTCTCCTTCACTTGCGCATGATTTTGATATCAACAAAAAAGGCAAGTATGTTGTTGTTTCAGCTATAACCCCGACTAAATTTGGTGAAGGCAAAACCCTCACTACTATAGGTCTTTCAATGAGTCTTAATAAAATAGGCAAAAAAGCAGTTTGTTGTATACGTCAGCCTTCGCTTGGTCCGATATTTGGAGCAAAAGGAGGCGCGACAGGCGGCGGAATGTGCCAGGTTATTCCTCCTGAAGAGATCAATTTTTTTCTGAACGGAGATTTCCCGGCCGTGGAGGCATGTCACAACCTTATTTCAGCATTTGTTTATAATCATGTTTATCACAAGGTGTCTCCGAGGATCAAAGAAGTATTGTGGAAGCGAGTTATTGATATTAATGACAGAAGTTTAAGAAAAATAAAACTCGAATTTGGAAAGGATTTGCAGTTTGAAAGCGGTTTTGAATTGACTCCTGCCTCTGAAATAATGGCATTGATCGCACTTGCAGGCGATTATTCCGATCTGCTAAAACGCCTTGAACAAATTATTGTAGCAGTGGGTGAGGGTGGTTCTCCCATAACCACAAAAGATGTTGGTGTTGTAGGTCCATCGTCCATATTGTTAAAAAAAGCGTTTTGGCCAAATCTCCTTCAAACTTGTGAAGGTACCCCTTGCATCATACATGCCGGTCCATTTGGGAATATAGCACATGGAAATAGCTCTGTTATTGCGGATTTAATAGCGCTTAAGTATGGCGATTTTGTTGTGACTGAATGTGGGTTTGGCGCAGAGTTAGGATTTGAAAAATTTATAGATATAAAATGCAGAACATCAGGGCTCACTCCAGATTGTGCTGTTGTAGTTGTTACCTGCAGGGCAGTAAAGGAGCATACACTCGATTTATTCAAACATACGATAAGGGTTGTAAAGATGACCGGAATTCCTTGCGCAGTCTCAATTAATAAGTTTGATAACGACAGTCCGGCAGATATCGAAGATATCAAAAGATCAGCGTTTGAGAACGGCGCAGATACTGTTGATATTGTGGAGTTTTTCTCAAAGGGTGGAAATGGAGGCTTAGATCTGGCTCAGAATGTCGCAAGACTTGCCTCTGCTGTTCACAAGATAAAAAGTTTTTATGATCTTGATATGCCGGTTGAGGAAAAAATCAGGACGCTTGCCCGCAATCTATATTTGGCTGAAGACATAGAATTATCATCAAGGGCAAAAAAATCGATTGAGCTGATAAGAAAATGGGGTTATGAGCGGCTTCCTATTTGTGTGGCGAAAAATCATCTTTCGCTGACCCATGATCCCGAATGTAAAGGCATTCCAACCAGTTATAAACTGCCAATTACAAATATAGAGGTTAAATCTGGCGCCGGATACATAAATGTGTTGTGCGGAAATATTTTGACACTGCCGGGACTTCCTGAAAGACCTGAATCGATGAATTACTCACTCAATTCAACGGGCGAGTTTAATTTTGGTTAGAAAGATGAAGTTATTTTATGCTAAGGATGTTGAGAGTGACCTGACCTCTAAAATTCAGAGTCTTCTTGGTAAAATCCGTGGGAAATCGGTTCCAAGAGTGGCTTTGCTCTATAATCGTGATGCGTCAGACTCTGTATTGTATACCAAGGTTCAGCGGAACAAATTGAAGGGATTCAGCATTGAATGTATAAGCAAACCCTTCTCGAATTCTTCAACTCAAAGTCAGATTATTAGTATGATTAAAGTTCTTAATTCAGACAAAAAGATAACAGGGATCAGCATAAATTTTCCTCTTCCGCCCGCCGTAAAAAAGCTTACGGTGTTTGAAGCAATTAATCCTTTCAAAGATATTGAGGGGCTTAACCCCGTGAATATGGGGCAGATTTTCTACGGTGAACCTGTAGTCATTCCATCCGTTGTTCTGGCGTGTCAGTATGTTATTGAGAAATTCTTCAAATCCCTTAAGGGATTGAACATATGTATCGTCAATGACAGTACCTTGATTGGTAAACCGCTTTCAATGCTGCTTTTAGGTAGAAGTGAGGATGCGCCTACTGTCACGATCCTTAATAAGTTTTCCGGCGATGTTTCTAAATATACTTCAAAGGCAGATATTTTAATCACAGCAGTTGGAATCCCCGGATTGATAAAAGGAAAGCACGTGAAAAAAGGGGCTGTGATATTGGATGCCGGGATAAGAGTGGTTTATAGCAAGGTTATGGGAGATGTTGATATTAAGGGAGTTTCCGATAAAGCTAAGATCGTAACAGCAGTTCCGGGCGGTCTGGGAGTTATAAGTCAGTATATGTTTATAATGAACATATTGTCATTATGCCGCCGCAATAATGCAGATTAAACCGGGAATTTTGAATTTGTGAAATCTAACGAGTCATAAATTCAAACCACTCACCGCTCTTAACTTTCTTTATGATTTCTCTCCCATATTCGAGGTCAACCTTTGGAATCAATTCAAGCCATTTACTGAAGTCTGTGTCGGCTTTTTCAATTAATCCGATCTTGTGTTCAAGGCATGCCTTGGAAAACACATAATTGCTCAGATAATTGTATTTTTTATTTTTGCTGAACGCTTCTTCAGATTGTTTTATATAATTTTCGGCGGCATCTTTATTTCCTTTAAGTGCAGAGACCTCTCCGAATTGTATATAAACAAGAGGGTCATCCGGCATGACCTCTTTTGCGCTTTCCAGATATTTCATCGAAAGATCATATTTTTCCAGCAGCCTGCAAATATAGGATGCAGAAAAATGCGCGGCTACCATGTTCGGGTTATATGCTATTACAGTATCGAAGTCTTTCATAGATTTGTTGAATGCGTCTTCCAGTTTCTTCTCATCCATTTGCTTCTGATATACCATGGAATAGTAAGTAGAGTTGAAGATCCAATGAGCTCTCATTAAATATGCATCACTGAAAGTAGGGTTTTCCTTGATTGCAGCGTCAATTGATTTCTTTGAATCTATGCTTTTCATCATCATCAACATTCCTTCTGCCGGTGTTGGAGATTTGTTTTCCTTGCCAAGGCCGAAATATTGCATAGATATATTTGTAAGTTCATTTATTGCCAACATTGCGTTTGCCAGATAAATTTTCTCCGGTGGAGCCTTCAAATCCTTCAATTTTTTGATATAACTCTTCAAAAGATTAATCTCATCTATTGAAGTA
>JACQRL010000178.1 GCA_016206485.1 Planctomycetota bacterium
CAATAGAAACCGTTGTTCCACCCTTTGCTCCAATGTATTTAGGTTCTGTCCTGTTTGAGGCTGGACATGAGGTTAAGATTGTAGACGTTTTCCCTACCGATACTTTGGATTACTGCCAAGTCGTTGAAGACTTTTCTCCCCAAGTTGTTGGAATTACTGTATTGACAACAAATTTCCTCGTAATCAAAAACATTATTGCCAATTTGCGGTCACGTATGCCAAAAGTTAAAATTGTTGTGGGAGGAATACATCCAACCGTTTTACCTGAGGAGTCTATTTTTATACTAGATAGTGACTTTGCAATAGTGGGTGAAGGTGAAAACGCATTGGCGAAATTATGCGAAAATCTGGAGAATAATTCACGTTCTTTTAGCATACCAGGCGTCTTTTACCGTGATGGGGATAGACTTGTTGAGCCGCCATCTAGATATGCAGAAGTGGTTGATGTCGACAAATTACCAATGCTTAACTACGACCTTGTAAATATGGAACGTTATCTTGGATATCCAGGTTATATACGTGGAATTCTCCAAAATAGAATTATGGTGATGATCTGTGGTCGTGGATGCCCTGGTAGATGTTCTTTTTGTAATAGCCATGAAATTTATGGTAGAAAGATTAGAAAAAGGTCTATCGGATTGCTTCGGGAAGAGATTGCATTTCTCATAAAACGATATAAAATAAGGGGAATTTACTTTAGTGACGAGACTTTGACAATACCTAAACGGTGGTTTGTTGAGGCATGCGAAATGCTGCAGGAATTTAATTTACCGTGGGGATGTGCTACACGAATTTCTTTAGCAAATAGTGAAACACTTACCATGATGCGCAATGCTGGTTGTACTCAAATTGACTTTGGTGTTGAGTCGGGTTCGAATAAAATATTAAGGCTTATGCACAAAGGCCATACTGCAGAAATGGCAAAAGAAGTGTTCGCAAATTGCGAAAAACTAGGAATCAGAACAATGGGATCTTTTATTATTGGGAACGTAGGAGAATCATTTGTTGACGCGATGGAAACTGTGCAAATTCTTGATGAGATTAAGCCTAACTTTTCGATATTTTCATTTTTAACCCCATTTCCTGGTACAGGTATTTACGACTTTGCCATAGAAAAAAATCTAATTCATCCGAAATACTATTTAAACAAAACACATGATATGTTTATGGAAGTTAAGCCAGTATTTAACCTTTCCGAAATGTCCAATGAAGATTTGATGAAAATAAGGGCATTGTGCCAGAGGAAGGTATTTTTTAGAAATTATATATCTTGTGTTAATCTACAAAACATCAAAATCATAGCCCTTGTTGGTATGCTTATGATAGTGAGTCCAATCAAGATTTTGAAAAGTATATATGAGTGCTTAAAATCCAGATCATTGGATTTTTTGTTTTTTGCTGTCCTGGGAAAACTTAATGAATACGAGAGAAAAAAAGTTATACAATAAAACCTATTGCGTAATTAATCTAGCGGAATATACTGGTCCACCCAGGTGGTGGGAAAGTATGCTACGTTTCGTAATGGTTTCGATAAAGCCACAAATATCATTTCGGTTAATGGGATTATACCTTTAACAATTTACCACTCTTCAGCAAAGATCAAGCCTCTTTGGGAGCTAGCGGAGAAAAAGTGCTTATCCAAAAGAGAACGAAAACATGTCCTTGGACAAGGCATAAAATATAAACTCTCTATCGTAGTGCATAGAGGATAAATTCTTGCTGAATGCTGGTTCTCTATCGTGTTTTTTTACCGATGAATTTATAAGATATATTTTTGGTCTTTATTCGAGTAATGCCTGCCGCATGAGGATTAAAATGGAACCTCTGGTAGAAAAAGCTGCTGACCCTTTCGTGAAACAAAGGATTTCTCTAGGAGCAGAAAAATATCTCTACGTAGGAAGAACTGCTCACGGTTTGTCCCGAATTTGCAGAGGTATAACCGACAAACCAACACCACTGAACAGCAGAGACGAAAACTTGCCAAGAGGATACAAAAGAAATACTATTCTGGTAAGAGGTGTCATACCATTAAGATTACGGTAAATACCAAAGGTAGAAACCTTATGGTAAGTAAAAGCTCTCATGGAAGGATTCATGACTATTACATCTTTTAAACAAGGGATTACGGCTGAGAAATTGCCTTGTTATAGTTTTCGTATGTAGACTGCGGTTATAATGATGCGCCCAGTAACTATCCGGAATGCAACATCACTATAATCAGTAAAAAACGAACTGATCATCGCATCCTTAATCTTGCCGAGAAGCGTCTTAGTAGAAAACATTCCCGACATCGATTGATTGACTTCTTTTGGTACGTAAGTTTTATTCTTCCATGAATAAAATGAATGAAAACAAAGTTGCTCTTAAAGAAATAAGCTCTGTAGACTTGCAAACACAAGGAAAATTTAGATGGTCTCAGCCTGATCGATATAAGTCTCTCTTAAGCAATAATAAAACAGCAATAATTCCTCAAGGTAGTGCGCTTTCATACGTGGCAAACAGTTTTTCAAATGACTCTTTGACAATCAACATGAAACGTTTTGATAGAATTCTTTTTTTTGATACAACACAAAAAAAAATCACAGTTGAAGCAGGAATTACTTTGAATAAGTTGTATTTTTTCTTGAACAAATACAACTTGTTTCTTCCCATACAGCCAGGATACCCAGGAATAACAATTGGTGGCTGCATTGCTGCTAATATACACGGGAAAAATCAATATAATGAAGGACTTTTTGAAAATTGTATCGAAGAAATCCTGTTATTTCACCCAAAACATGGTGAACTTATAATTAGCAAACAGCAAAACCAAGAAATTTTTGATTTGACAATAGGCGGTTTCGGATTAACAGGAATAATCATTTGGGCAAAACTGCGTTTAAGTTTATTAGAAGAAAATAGCGTTAACATAACTCATGAGCCTGTTGATTCGTTATATGATACAGCAACAAAACTGCAAAAACTAAGTTCAAGTTATGCATTTTTGTACTCATGGAACGATCTATCCCCCAACTCAAAATACAAAGGCAGAGGATTTATTGTAAAAGGACTATTTACAAATTCCCCCAAAAACAAGTTTCTACTCATACCAGAAAAAGACCTCTTTTATCCAATGAAGTTTAATCTTTTTACGAAACAAACCATATCAATAATTAATCAAATATATTATTTTCTAAATTCAAATAAAACTGAAAAGGTTCCCCTCTATGAAGCTCTTTTTCCTTTTGTCAAAAAAAGAAGTTACTACTCTTTATTTGGAAAAACTGGCTTTTGGGAATATCAAGTTTTAATTCCACATAATTATGCAGAAGAGTTTTGCGATCTCTTCTCGAAACTAGCCTGTCAAAATAAGGCCAGCATTTCGCTAGCAACATGTAAGATATTTAGAGGGTCACAAAAGTATCTCAACTTTAATGGCGAAGGCATCGTATTTACCTTTGATTTTCTAGCAAATCCAAGTTCATTAGAATTAATGAGACAACTTGATAAAAAACTTTCTGACTTTAATGGGATTATAAATTTAAATAAAGATTCAAGAATAAATCACGAAACAGTTTCTTTAATATACCCAGAATTTGAACTTTTCCACAAAAGACTTAGACAATTTGACCCACAAAGATTTTTTCAGTCAGATTTTTCAAAGAGGTTAAAACTATGAACTCTATAATAGTTGGGGCCTCTGCTGGGATTGGCCGCTCTTTAGCAGAACAACTCGCCTCGTTAGGCCATAATTTAATTCTAGTCTCCTCTGACCAAAGAGACATAGACTGCTTAGCTAAAGATCTTTCCATTCGTTTTAACTCTAAAGTTGAGTTATTCTCATTGGATTTAAATAACAAAAATACAGAAGACTTAGTAACATATGGTTTAAGCGTATTGAATAAAATTGATAATCTTTTTTTAATTGCAGGTTGGATTTCTAATGAAGACTATATTGGCACATCTAAAGAAATAATCAATTATACTTTAGATGTCAATTTAAGGTCTATGATTTTTCTTATAAACTCTTTTTATCCCCATTTTGAAAAAACGGGTGGCAATATCGTAGGAATTGGATCAGTAGCCTCTATTCGAGGACGCAAAAATAATTGCATTTATTCAACAGCTAAAAGAGCTTTGGAATTTTACTTTGAGTGCTTGAGACATTCTAAAACAAATAGTCATTTTTTTGTGCAATTTTATAGATTAGGCTATGTGCAAACTCAAATGAGTTTTGGATCTAAAATGTTAATTCCCACTGTAACAACCAACTATATTTCAAATAAAATCATCGCCGGTTTAGAAAAAGATTTATCATGCCATTATCTTCCATTCTGGTGGCGCTTTGTTGGAACCGTCTTGCGAAAATTACCATGGTTTTTTTACTCAAAACTTAATTTTTAAGGGACTTTATGTTATCGTTTGCGTTGGTAGACCTACAATTAAAAGAAAAGGAAACAAACAGAGACCATACAGGGGGATTTGGCTCGTTCATGCATGCCCCAGGTCTAATGGGTCAATTGATTTCAAATTTTAAGAAAAAACTAATAAACCTCCCACTACTCCACTTTGGGTATGTGAAGGCGCAACTTAGAAAAGCCAATTATAAAGTAACTCAATACAACACTGACACTCGAGGTGAGGACTTTATCATTATAGCTTCATCAATGCATTCATATAAAGATGAAATTGAATTTGCTATAAAACAAAAAAAGAAACATCCTCATTCTAAAATAGGCTTTTTCGGTCCTTTTGTTATGTCAAAACCTGATTTTTTCAAAGAGGCAGCGGACTTCTTAATTTTTGGGGAAATCGAAGCTGCTATTGAGGCCTTTCTCAATGGAAAACATAATTTCCAAGGCATTCTAAACTATGGTGTTGTAAAAGATTTAAGCTCACTACCTCTGCCAGATTGGAAAGATGAAGATCTTTCTAAATATAGCTACTTTCCACTTTTGTATAAACGCCCTTTCATGTCTGTGCAATCTAGTCGCGGCTGTTCTTTTGACTGCGATTTTTGTCCTTATATGGTTGAACAAACAAAAATGTACCGAAGAAGAAACCCACAGCTTGTTGTTGACGAGATAGAGTTTTTAGTTAAAAAAAAAGGAGTGCGCAGTATTTTATTTCGTGACATCTGCTTCACACTTAATAAAAAACACGTCGAAGATATTTGCAACGAAATATTAAAGCGTCATTTAGTTCTTGATTGGGCCTGTGAAACTCGAGTTGACTGTATGTCGATTGAATTAATTGATCTTATGCATAAAGCTGGCTTTAGAGGTGTCAATTTTGGAATTGAAACTAGCAACAATGACCTTTTGAAAGAATCTGGCAAAAAGGCCATTGAAATAGAATTTCAAGAAAAAATAATTAACTATCTTCATAGTAAAAGTATTCGAGTCAATGCTTTTTATATGATTGGACTTATTGGCGACACTCCAGAAACTATGAATCAAACAATCAAGTTTTCGAAAAAACTGAATACAATTGGGGCTCAGTTTTGTACTATGACGCCTTTTCCTGGCACCCCCTTATATGAAAAAGTCCATGATCAACTTTTAACTTCTGATTTTTCAGACTTTGATGAGTACAGGCCTG
>JACQRL010000179.1 GCA_016206485.1 Planctomycetota bacterium
AACTTCATTTTTTCGCTCAAAATCTGCCAAGATTTGTGAACAAATATTATGTATTTGCTTTTTAAAAAACCTGTTTGGTACAGAGCCGATTAAACTGAGTGAATTCAAACTAGAACAGCTTGTTTAGAATTAAGATAATTTTTTAAAATCTGGCCAGTACTGGATTTTAAGTTGGTTGAAATCACATCTGGTAAATCTGACGCGACTATTTGCCCGCCACGATCTCCGCCTTCAGGTCCCAAATCCACTATAAAATCTGCAGTTTTAATTACATGCATATTATGTTCAATCACCACAACGGAATTACCTAGATCAACAAGTTTATGCAAAACTTTAAGCAGCTTATCTACATCATAAAAATGCAGCCCCGTAGTAGGTTCATCCAACAAAAATAACTTATTGCTCCACTGTGAACGCCCAAGTTCGTATGCAAGTTTTACCCTCTGTGCTTCACCACCGGATAGTGTTGTCGAAGATTGGCCAAGTTTCATGTAACCAAGACCAACATCTATCAAAAGTTTGAGAGAGTTGTAGACCTTTGGGAAACTCCCAAAAAGCTCTAGTGCTTCATCTACACTCATATTTAGAATATCAGAGATATTCTTTCCTTTATAATTAATCTCTAACGTTTCTTTATTAAATCTTGCTCCATTACATACTTCACAAGTTACATACACATCAGGAAGAAAATGCATCTCTATGATCTTCACACCTAGACCATCACATGCATTGCATCTTCCCTTTCTCGTATTAAAGCTAAAACGACCCGGAGAATAACCTCTTGCTCTCGATTCTTTTATTTGAGCGAAGAAATTTCTGATTTCAGAATATATACCGGTATATGTGGCAGGATTACTTCGTGGAGTTCTTCCTATCGGATCCTGATCAATCAGCACAACATTTTTAATAAAGTGATGGTTAAGAATCTCCTTATACTTTCCAGGTCTTATTTTCGATTTGTTTATTATTTTATTTAAACCCTTATATAAAATTTCATACACTAATGTGCTTTTACCTGACCCGGAAACTCCTGTTATTGCAACAAAACAATTTAAAGGGATTTCCACGTCAATATTTTTTAGATTATTTTCGCTTGCACCTTTTACTATTAAACTTCTGCCAGATTGTCTTCTTTTTTGTGGAACCTGGATGCTTCTGCGACCAAATAAATAATCTGAAGTGATAGAATCCTTCTGATCCTTAAAACTCACAAAACTGTTATTGTAAACAACTTCTCCTCCATTTCTGCCAGCGCCAGGTCCAATCTCCACAACCCAATCAGAAGCGAGTATTGTGTCCTCATCGTGTTCAACAATTAATACAGTATTTCCAATATCTCTTAATTTAGTCAGTGAACACAACAATCTCTTATTATCCACAGGGTGTAATCCTATCGTAGGTTCATCCAGACAGTAACATACACCAACTAATCCTGAGCCTAACTGACTTGCAAGTCGTATTCGTTGGGCTTCGCCTCCAGATAATGTCTCACTTTTCCTGTCAAGAGTCAGATAAGATAAACCTACATCCGATAAAAATTGAAGCCTTGAAATAATCTCCTTAAGAGCAAGCTTTGCAATCATTTGTTTTTCTTTGGTAAGTTTCAAATTCTGGTAAAAAAGCAGGGCATTTTCAACAGTCATAGCTGTCAACTCAGTAATAGTTTTCTCGCCGATTTTAATGCATTGTGCTTCCTTTCTGAGACGTGTTCCCCCGCATCCCTTGCAATGCTGCTCTCCCATAAAATTCGTAATCCTTCGTTTAATAAACACACTTTCCGTTTCATTAAATCTTTTCATTAAATGGGGAATTACCCCCTCAAAATATGCCTCATCATCCGGGTTTGTCCCATATAACAAGAGTTGTTTTTTATCAGATGGAATATCTTTATAAGGCATATCATACGGGACATGGAATCTATAGGCAAACTCTCTTAACTTGTAGTCATATCTACTAACCATTCTATGCCCTAACCTTCTAAATGCATCAACAGCACCTTTTGCAAGACTTAAATTCTTGTCGGGAATGACCAGATCTATATCGATTTCAAGTCTTGTTCCAAGTCCGTCACACACCTGGCAAGCCCCATAAGGACTATTAAAAGAAAATAATCTTGGCTGCATTTCAGTAATTGAGAAGGAGCATTTAATACATGCATATTTTTGGCTGAAAATTTTTTCCTCCCATCCTCCATTTGATTCCCATCTACAACATACCGTTCCCTCTGAAAGTGAGACAGCCAGTTCAATTGCCTCTGCAATTCTAATTCTGTTTTCTTTTGTTACAGTAAGCCGGTCTATCACAATATCAATATCATGTTGACTATTTCTATTTAAAGAGGGGATGCTATATAGGTCATGAAATTTATCATCTATCCTTGCCCTTACATAACCTTGTTTCTTGATCTTTTCCAGGGCATCGCGGTGAGTTCCTTTTTTACCTCTCACAATCGGAGACATCACAACCAACCGTGTTGTAGACGGAAGCAGCATAATATTATCAACTATTTGCTGTGTTGTTTGCTGTGTTATAGGTGTTTTACAATTGATGCAAAAAACATCACCAATCCTTGCATATAATATTCTCAAATAATCATAGATCTCGGTACTTGTAGCTACAGTGGATCTTGGCGTTGCATGTCCGGTACGCTGCTCAATAGAGATAGTGGGTGGAATTCCATCGATGTACTCAACATCCGGCTTTTCCAAAACATTTAGAAATTGGCGGGCATACGCAGATAAGCTTTCTACATATCTTCGCTGTCCCTCGGCATAAATAGTATCAAAGGCAAGTGATGATTTACCTGAACCGCTTATTCCCGTGAAAACGATTAGCTTGTCACGGGGAACCTTTAAATCAATATTCTTCAAGTTGTGCTGCTTAGCACCACGTATGACTATATACTTCTCCATAGCCCAAATATTATATATATTGATGACACAGGTTTAAGAGATGATAACTCTAATTCAAAAAATCTAAGGTATATGCTAAAGATAACAAGAAATTCTCATATACAAAGTCCGGCTAAATTACTTGCAACATCATTTCAATACGTATACCATGTAATAGATTAATTAAAGGAGGGTATATGATAACCTTAACTGAAAAGGCTTCGAAAAAAGTTAGTGAATTTATCAAAAGTGAGATCGAAAGCGGCAAACTTGATAAAAGTAAGGAATATGGACTCAGAGTGGGCATTATGGGCGGTGGATGCAGCGGATTCCAGTATGTACTCGATTTTGATACACAGTCTACCGATGACCATGTTTTCGAATTCAGCGGGACAAAAGTCTGGGTTGATCCAAAAAGCCTGCTTTATCTGAGTGGTACAGAAATCGACTATGCAGAAACACCATTCCACTCAGGTTTTAAGGTCAATAATCCAAATGTAAAAGGCAGCTGTGGATGTGGGGAATCAGTAAATTTTTAAATGAATACTCAGAACACTCTGTCAAAAAAAGTTGAAAACTTTCTCGAACGCATCAGGCCATATCTTCAACAAGATGGAGGAAACGTTGAGCTTATTAATGTGAATGAAGAAGAAGGCATTGTTGTATTACGGCTTCAGGGGGCTTGTTCCACCTGCCCCAGCGCAACATATACGCTACAAATGGGGATTGAAAATCAGATGAAGCAGGAAATCCCGGAAGTCAGACAAATAATCGCGGCCTGATTTTCATTAGGAGGAAGTAATGTCTATTAGAACCCAAATGTTCTATGCAAGAGAAGGAATTGTCACACCAGAGATCCAGAGGGTTGCTGAAAAGGAAGGTTTTGATACAGAGTTCGTAAGAAGAGAAGTGGCTGAAGGTACACTTATAATTCCTGCAAATGTTAATCACTTAAGTCGCGGATTAAACGCAATGGGAATCGGCAGAAATATCCACTGTAAAGTAAATGTGAATTTTGGGACATCACCCGTGACAAAAGATCTTCAACACGAGTTAAGAAAACTTGAAGTATCACTTAAATTCGGCGCAGATACAGTAATGGACCTTTCAACAGGCGGGAATCTAACCAAAATAAGAAAAGAGGTTATTGACCATTCCCCTATCCCAGTTGGCACAGTTCCCATATATGAAATGATTGAAAGAGTCTCAGATCTCTCATACCTTACAGAATCAGACATACTTGATGTTATAGAACAACAGGCAAAACAGGGTGTAGATTACATGACAATCCATGCAGGTTTACTGAAAGAATTTATTCCTCTTGCACAAAAAAGAATTACTAAAATTGTTTCCAGGGGAGGTGGTCTTATCGCTCACTGGATAACTGAAACAGGAAAACAAAATCCATTTTATACAAGTTTCGATAAAATTTGTGAAATATTTAAAAAATACGATGTCTCTTTCAGCCTGGGCGATGGATTGAGACCAGGTTGTATTAATGATGCAAGTGATGAGGCACAATTAGCAGAATTACGAGTACTCGGTGAATTAACCCTTCGAGCTTGGAAAAATGATGTTCAAGTTATGATCGAAGGTCCCGGACATATCCCAGTGCAGCAAATTGCTTATAACATGAAAATAGAAGAAAGACTATGCCATGGAGCTCCTTTTTATGTGTTGGGACCGCTCGTAACAGACATTGCAGCAGGATATGACCACACCGCTTCCGCAATCGGAGCTGCTATTGCAGGTACTTTTGGTGCTGCCATGCTTTGTTACATAACACCGAAAGAGCATCTCGGACTCCCTGATGAGGAAGATGTAAAGCAGGGCTTAATTGCATATAAAATCGCTGCGCATGCTGCAGATGTAGCAAGGGAACTTCCTAATTCTAAAGAATGGGATAATGAGATGAGCAGGGCACGATTTGCATTTGAATGGAACAAGCAATACTCGCTCTCAATAGATCCTGAAACCGCGCAAAATTATCATGACATCACATTACCAGGAGAATATTTTGAATCCGCAGAATTTTGTTCTATGTGCGGCCCAAAATTCTGTCCAATGGCCGCTATGAAGAAAATTGATGGTATGACTCTAAACAAAAAACAAAATTTGAAAGAGGCCACAATACACTAAGCACCTCTAAAAC
>JACQRL010000006.1 GCA_016206485.1 Planctomycetota bacterium
ACTCATGATCATGGCAGAAGATTCAAAAAACCCCATAGGTTTCATACTGGCACTGCCGGATATCAATCCCTTAATTAAACAAATAAATGGGAAACTTCTGCCGTTTGGCTGGCTTGTAATCTTAAAAGGCATCAAACATATTAAAAAATTCAGAGTAATCACGCTTGGCGTGGTGAAAGATCACCAAAATTCCATCATTGCATTCCGATTGATCAGCAAACTCATCCAGAATGGAATCAAACTAGGATACGATACCGCTGAACTTTCATGGATTCTCGAAGATAACCACAAAATGCTGAAACCATTAAGCAGAATCGGAGCTACACAAACCCAGCGTTTTCGTATCTATGAAAAAAAGCTCAGCTAGTTTACTCTCCTTCTTTCTAGACGTCATATACGCACTATTTATTATCCCGCTCATGATTTTATTCATAACTAGAATAAAAAGATCAGGTTATAATCCGTTTTCTTTTTTATCCAAAAAACAACCTGGCAAAAACTACATTGTTTTCAGGGCAGCATCAGTAGGAGAAGTCGCCTTGATTAAACCTTTAATAGATTATTTCTCAGTAAATTACAAAGTAGTCTTGCTTGTAAATACAAAATCAGCCATTGAAAAGGCAAAGCTCCTGTACAATAATATAGAAACAACGTTTGCGCCGCTCGACTTCTCATTATGTGTACGCAAATTCTACGCAATATATCAACCTATGCTGGTATTGCTTGTAGAACAGGAGCTCTGGCCTAACTTCATTCTAAATTGTCCTGCGGAAGTTATTCTCGTAAACGCAAGAATTAAACCAGAAACAGCAAAAAAATATCTGAAACTGAGATATTTTTTCTCAAAAATATTGTCTAATTTCAAGATGATTTTTTCTTCAAATTCATTTTCACACACATTTTTCAGCTCGATCGCACCCGAAAAATCCAAACTTATCGGCAACCTGAAAGTAGATGCCATAACAGCAGGAGTTCGAAAGAGGACTGCACACGATACGATCACAATTTCTATAACAAACACTCACGATCCGGAAGAAAAAATATTATGCGATATTTTGATAAACTTAATCAAAACAAAACCAAATTTGCAAATAATACTCGCTCCAAGACATGTCAATCGAGCTGGGAAAATTAAAGAACACTACAATAGCAAAGGAATGAACCTTGAATACTTTACAAATACACCTCATAATCTGTGTATTGTAGACAAAATAGGCATTCTCCAACAAGTTTATGAACTCACAGACATTGCAATATTAGGAGGCTCCCTCATCAATAAAGGAGGCCACAATTTTCTGGAAGCCGCGGCATTTGGCTGCGCAATCATTCAGGGCCCTCATTTTTCGAACTTTTACGACGAAACTGTTTACTTCGCCAAAAGAAATGCTATTTTAATACCTCAAAATTATAAAGAATTTGAAATGAATCTGCTCAGTTTAGTTTCCAATCCTGCAAAAATACAGCAATTGGGGAGAAATGCCAAAGAAGCTTTAAAAGAAATTCAAGGGGTTTCCAACAAAATGATAGATGAAATCTCTTCATTAATCAGGAGGTAGTATGAAGAAGTTTTACACATGCGAATGCGTCTCTGAAGGACATCCAGATAAAGTATGCGACCAGATAGCTGATGCCATACTCGACGAATGCCTGAAACAGGATCCCCTTTCCAGATGTGCCGCAGAAATCGCAATTAAAACACCGGAAGTATACGTATTCGGAGAATTAACAACAAAAGCAAACGTTAATTATGAACAGATAGTAAAAGATTCCTTAAAGGCAATAGGTTATTCCAGCGACAAAGACGGATTCAACCCTGATAAATGCAGAATAATAGTAAATATGACAAAGCAATCAAAAGACATAAAACAAAGCGTTGATGAAACAAAACAGAAGGAACTTGGAGCCGGAGACCAGGGCATGATGTACGGCTATGCAACAAAAGAAATGCCCAATTTCATGCCGTTTCCATTCGACCTTTCAAGAAAACTTATAAGTCAACTGAGAAAAGCACGAATAACAAAAAAACTCCCGTACCTCAGACCAGACGGTAAATCTCAGGTCACCGCCTGCTACGAAGACGGAGATGTTTCTTACATTGATAATGTCGTCCTGTCAGCGCACCATGACGAATCAGTAACACTGAATCAACTTAAACAAGATGTTCTTAATCACGTTATTAAACCGGTGCTTACCGAGTCAAAAGTTAAATACAACAAAGATATGATATTTATCAATCCTTCAGGTAGATTTGTAATCGGAGGACCGCTCGCTGATTCAGGTCTGACAGGAAGAAAAAATATAGTCGACACTTACGGAGGAATATCAAGACACGGAGGCGGAAGCTATTCGGGAAAGGATCCAACTAAAGTCGACAGATCCGGCTCATACTATGCAAGATACGTAGCCAAGCACATAGTCGCTGCAGGTTTTGCAAAAAGATGCGAAGTCGCAGTAGCATACGTAATAGGATATCCAAAACCAAGCATGGTCGAAATTGAAACGTACGGAACAGCAACTCTTCCCGAACAACAGATTAAAGAAATTATAAACAGCGTTTTTGATTTCAGTCCTAAAAATATTATCGAAGAATTAGGACTACGTGCGCCTATATACAAACAAACAGCACGAGATGGGCATTTTGGAATCGATGGATTTCCTTGGGAAAAACTAAATAAACTGAACCTTCTCAAATCAAAGGCAGCCAAAAAGGCTGTAGGAGCAGTGAAATGACGACCATGACACAGATAAAAAGTTCTAATTTCAAATACGATGTAGCAGATCTCTCACTCTCAATACAGGGAAAAGCAAAAATAGAATGGGCAGCCAAACGCATGCCGGTTCTGGCTCAGATTGCTTCAAGATTCAGAAAAGAAAAGCCGCTGAAAGGAATAACTGTATCCGCCTGCCTTCACGTCACAACAGAAACAGCAAATTTATGCACCACCCTCCAGGAAGGAGGAGCCTCAGTTAATCTCTGTGC
This sequence comes from Planctomycetota bacterium, assembly GCA_016206485.1. Classification (GTDB taxonomy): domain Bacteria; phylum Planctomycetota; class MHYJ01; order JACQRL01; family SBBU01; genus JACQRL01. The sequence goes on from JACQRL010000006.1 coordinate 2,981, forward strand.
TTCAAACCCCCTCTCAACACAGGATGATACCGCAGCAAGCCTGGTCAGCAACTTTAGAATTCCTGTCTTCGCTAAAAGGGGAATCGATACAAACGGATTTTATAAACACTTAAATTTTTCATTAGATTACAAACCAAATATAACACTTGATGACGGCGGAGATCTCATAAATCTCATCCACACCAAGAGACTAGACTTAATGAAAACACTTATTGCAAGTCTAGAGGAAACAACAACCGGAATAAACAGACTAAGAGCCATGGACAAAGATGGAGCGCTCAAAGTCCCTGTCTTTGCTGTTAACGATGCCTACACAAAATTTCTCTTTGACAACAGATACGGCACAGGTCAATCAACAGTCGATGGAATAATTAGAGCTACTAATGTCCTGCTCGCAGGTAAAAATTTCGTTGTCTGTGGTTATGGTTGGTGCGGAAAAGGGCTTGCATCCAGAGCCAGAGGGCTCGGAGCCAAAGTAGTAATCTGCGAAGTTAATCCAATCAGAGCACTTGAAGCAGTGATGGACGGATTCCAGGTAATGAAGCTCACAGAAGCCAGCAGAATCGGAGATATCTTCTGCACAGTAACTGGAAATAAACACATAGTACGTAAAGAGCATTTTCAAAATATGAAGGATGGAGCCATCCTCTGCAACTCAGGCCACTTTGACGTTGAAATAGACATTCCAACACTCATCGAACTCGCAAAAGAAACAAAGAAAAATGTCAGACCAAATGTAGACAGCTACATCCTGAAAGATGGAAAGGCCATTTCTCTAATAGGACATGGAAGACTCGTTAATCTTGCTGCCGCAGAAGGTCACCCCAGCGAAGTAATGGATATGTCATTTGCCACACAAGCACTTTCTGTCGAATATGCAGTCAAAAACCAGAAGAAATTAAGACCAGGCGTTCACAACGTACCTGCAGAGCTTGAAGACTGGATCGCTAATTTAAAACTTAAAACATTTGGAGTTGATATAGATACAATGACCTCAGAGCAGAAAAAATACTCACAAAACTGGAAAGAAGGGACATAGCTCAAAAACACTTGCTTACTATCATGTCCATTTACTGAATAACTGATCAGTAAACTTTTGCCAAACATTACCCAAGTTCTAATCTTAACAAATGTACGAAATCCAATGCTCTGAACTTAGCAAAAGATATGGACGTTTCCAGGCACTCAACAAGCTCAATCTGACTATAAATCAGGGAGAGATCTTTGGGTTTCTTGGCCCAAATGGCGCTGGTAAAACAACAACAATACGCCTGCTCATGGGAATGCTCATACCAACACACGGTTCAGCATCAATCCATGGCTTAGATTGCCACAAACAAAGAGTTGAACTCAAACGATACATAGGATATCTTCCAGATGACCCTGCTTTTTATGATTATTTAAAAGGTATAGAAATCCTCGGTTTTGTCGGGAAACTCCATGGATTGACAAAACATGAACTCCACACAAAAACAGAAGAACTTTTGACTCAACTGGAACTGAAAGAAGCTGCTTTTGACTTTGCCATGAATTACTCTGCAGGTATGAAAAGAAAACTCGCCCTTGCCTGCGCTCAGATTCACAATCCGGATGTATATATACTGGATGAACCAACTAGCATGCTAGATCCAATTGCAACCAAGGACGTTCAGAACTGGATAAAATCACAATCAGCGATGGGAAAAACGATATTCATGAGCACACATCTGCTTTCACAAGCTGAAAAAATATGTCACCGTGTCGGAATAATACATAAAGGCTACCTGCTTGCAGTAGGAACCCTTGAGGAGCTAAAAAACAAGCTGTGCCCGGGAGGGTCACTTGAGGATATTTTCTTTGCAGTGACATCAGCTAACACTCCTCAAAATGAATACTAGCACGCCAAGACCTATATCTAATCTAAATTCTCTCCTGACAATCATCAGAATCCAAGCCACTAAAACTATGAACAGTATTACTGCTATGTGGACCGACAAAAGAAGGCTCCTAAATAAAGATGAACCCAGAATTGCAACCGGAAGAAAACCAAGAAGCGGACCAATACTTGCAGCCTTCTTTTTTGCAATTTTTATGCTCAATGCTGTATTCCTTTCTCACAGTGGAATCAACAACCTTCAAAACCGTCTAGGTCCGGATAAAAGTGATGCAAGTCTTGAAATATCACAATTCCAGGAAATTCAAAACAGCTTCTCCACAATAGAATTAGCCCTAAAAAATATAAAGCAGACACCCGAAGAAACAAGAAAATCCATAATAAAATATCTAGACCTCATTAAAATGGAAATTCCCGCCTCTTTGAATGGAAAAGCCTTCTCTGAACTTTCAGCAGAAGAAAAACATCGTGAACTCAAAAATGCCTTCGACTCATCAAACGACAATTACACAAAACTCCACAGGCAACTACTCCTTAACAGCTTCAATGGCAATAAGATTAGGGAGGAAAACCTCAAATCAAATGAATTTCTGCACGGGATAACATTAATAACCACTCTACTTTTTATTTTTTCAGTAACGGGAGCTCTTGGAACACTCAATAAAGATCTTGGAAAACTCGACTACGGTTTTGAATGGCTGCTTAGCCTTCCTATATCGATACCCATAATTTATGGGGCAAAAGTTCTTGAACGAACATTTCTAAACTTCTCAGGATGGGTATTGTTTGGAGCCTTCTATGGAACACTTTTCTGGTACTGGCAATACGGGTGGATAGGAATAATAATAGCCACTCTCCTGACACTCCTTACCAATTTTATGATCGCTATAACACAGTTTTCATTCGAAATCCTGTTCCGACGCCTATTTTCAATATACTTCATTAAAAATATCCAGGTAGTCTGTTTAATTATCAGCTCCCTTTCTCTTTTGTTTGCGATGTCAATAGTAAGCCCCCTTGGCAAAACACACTATTTCATTTATGAATGGATCCACGATTTTGGATCTATATTGGAAATCCTGCCCCATGGAATACTCCTCGGAATCTTCCAAAGAGCAAATTTAACCGGCAACATACATATTCTATTAATACAAATATTATTTGCAGCAGTTGTAGGAATTCTGTTTATTAAGATTGCATCCTCACAAATACTTGAAGTTATCAACACACCTTACAAATCATCCAGATCTTCACCAAAAGTCACTATTGTGCAGAAATTCCCTGGCCTTATCCACAAAGAAATACTTTTACTCCTCAGAGACAGAGCCATGCTCATTCAGATAACCATCACACCACTCATAATCATCTGCTTCCAACTTTTATTCAGCCAACACCTGCTCAATAAAATAATCAATAACAGCACTAATCTGGCCGCGTTTGCCCTGGGAGTCGGCCTTTATACATTCAATTTCAGTGTATTACAAACCATCAACCATGAACAAAATGCGCTCTGGATTTTGTACACAACCCCACAATCGCTCGCAAAAACTGTATTACAAAAATCCACGCTCTGGATAATTTTAGCAATTGCATACTCTGTAACAGTACTGTCAATAGGTCTTTCTTATGCAGACGATCCCTCGCAACAAAATCCTTTATCAATAGCCTGGATTGTCTCCGGAGTTGTTATCTGCGGATTCATCGGGTTATCACTTGGGATATTAGGCTCAGATCCTCTCGCCAGAGAAGCCCACCATAAAATAAGAATAGATTTTATCTATATGTTCATGCTCATCTCCGCTCTATTCACCTCTGGAATCTACCTCCCTGGAATCTGGAATAAACTTGTTGTTCTTACTATATTCACATCACTCTCTATAGCCTTGTGGCAAAAAGCCAGCCAAAGAATCGATTATATGCTCGATCCCACAGAGCTTCCTCCACGAACCGTAGATCTTTCAGACGGCCTCATCTCAGTCGTAATGTTTTTCTTCATTCAAATAACGCTCGGTATCATGCTGCAAAAATTCGGACTTATCGCTTCAGCCGTCCTTTCATACACTGCTGCAGCTACCCTTACAGTAATAATTGTGATATCAACTCTAGCCAGACATGGAGTAAGAATAAAAAAATCTATCAGAATCTTAGGAATTGAAAATAAACTTCAGAATCTAATCAATGGGGTGTTATGCGGAATCATAGTCGGATCAATAGGATTCATTTACCTGAACCTCAAACCATTCATCCCACATTTTAAAGATCTTAAACTTGTACCCGGTCTCAACAACAACCTATGGATAATCCTGCTGGCGGTGATCATAGCCCCTATCTTTGAAGAAATAATCTTCAGAGGCCTTGTCTACAATGGCCTCAAACAAAACGTGAATAAAATCTATTCGATTATTCTAAGCGCAGCACTCTTTGCAATCGTTCACCATCCGTTATCCGCACCACCGGTATTCTGCGTCGGTCTGGCAACAGCATTTATTTATGAAAAAACAGGAGCAATTCTCGCTCCAATATTGACCCACGCCACCTACAATGGGATCGTAATACTATCCAGTATTGCACTCATATAAACAAAATTTATAATGTTCTAATGCAAATTTTAGAGCTTAAAACGAATGAGGAGTTTCTTGCTGCCTTTTCAATTATGAAAGAATTACGAACTCATCTAGGCAAAAATACATACTTAACACTTCTGAATAAGATGCTAAAAGATGGATATCGCTTATTTGCACTCAAAAATAAAACCCAGATTGCTCACTCGCTGGATTCGCTCTCAGAACCAATTTTTATTACAAAAACTACCTTTTTCTGTATGACCTGGTAACTACAACATCCCAAAGATCAAAAGGGTACGGACGTAAATTACTAAAATTTATTGAAGATTTCGCAGAAGATAATAACTGCCAAGTCATGGCACTTTCATCCGGCATGGAAAGAAAAGACACGCACAGATTCTATGAAAAACACATGGGATATAAAAAAACAAGACACATATTCAAAAAATTTCTCAATAAACTGTAATCACCTCATTCACGCTTTGATTTTATGAAACTGACGACTACTGTTTTATCCACTGGAAAGTACACATTTGACAGTAACTACCACAGTATTATAAACTAAACTTTCTTAACATTTCAAACGTATATTATTATAATGATTTGTATTAAAGGAGGTCTGAAATGAAGGCAACCAAACTATTTGTCCTGAGTTTATTAACTGTTGGGTTATCAACTCCTCTCGGTCCCGGCAAAATCAACTGGTATGAAGATTATGACGCTGGAATCAAAAGAGCTAAGGTCACAGGAAAACCTGTAATGCTCTATTTTGGCACCAAAACCTGAGGGGGCTGCGTTGCCCTGGGTTCAGGAGCATTCTCAGACAGTAAAGTTTCCGATTATGTAAACACCAACTTCACTCCAATTCACGTCGATTTATCTGGAAGCGACCAGAAAAAAAGCGGAATTTTTTCCAAATATGCAAAACAAAACGGTGTTCCTCAAATTTTCTTTCTCTCTTCACTAGGTAAAGAAGCAAAAGATCTCCACCAGCTGGGCTCACTTGATTCAAAAAAGCTTATGGAAAAATTAGAACAACTCGAATCAAAAATATTCTGGGAAGAAAAATACGACACTGCACTTACTCTTGGAAAAGAATTAACCAAACCTCTCGTCGTTCTGACCTATGCTGATGATAAAGCATCAACAAAGTTTGTAGATTTGGCTGAAAATAAAGGAGCCTTCAAAGAATACGCCAGCGATTACATCTGGTACAAAGAAGAAAAATATGACAGCAAGCCTTCCCTTGCAATTATAGATCCATACACTGATGAAAAACAGTCAACAGATATAAGTAATACAGGAACAGTTGCAGGAAAGCTAAAATCTTTCAGCAAAGACTTTTCAAAGAAATATAATGCAAACAATAAATACCTGTGCGCAAAATGCTCAAAAGTAAAAAATGGGAAGGGAAAATGCTGTAAACAGGAAACACAAAAAATAGTTACATTCAAGTGCGCAACCTGCGGAAAAGCTTCTTCCGAAGAAAAAAAGTGCTGCAGTCAGGATATGAAACCTGTTACAGAAGAAGGTTTAAGTCTTTAGTAAAACTGAGATATTTTTTACAACCTGATCAAGTAGTGATTTAGTATTAGCCTCGGCATTCAATCTTAAAAGCGGCTCTGTATTTGATGGACGCAAATTAAACCAAAAATCTGCACTTACAACACTAAGCCCATCTAATTCTTCAAAAATACAACCTGAATAAAATTTCTTTACCTTTGAAATAGAATCGGGACCACTTTTAACCTTAAAATTAATCTCTCCTGTCTTTGCATATTTCCTGTACGATTCAGCAATTTGTGAAACATTATTATCACTTCTTTGAAAGATTCCGGATAATAGTACAAAGGTGATTTCTCCTGAATCAGCATAGAAATTGTCTCTGAAGTAATAATGCCCTGATAACTCACCTCCAAAAACTGCATTTTTTTTCCTCATAGTCTGCTTAATAAACGCATGCCCAACCCTCTCTTTAATAGCTTTAACCCCTAACTTCTGCATCTCTTCTTCTATAACCTTTGACGATCTCACGTCATAGATCATACTTTCACCCTTCTTTACAAGTTCTTTCGCAATAATACATGCAATGATATCTCCTTCAACTCTGGTTCCCTTCTCATCAACACAAATTAAACGATCTCCATCTCCATCGAATGCAACACCAAAGTCTGATCTTGTTTCTACTACTTTTTTTCTCAGATCAGCAATATTCTCATCTTTCAACGGATCGGGCTCGTGATTCGGAAAATTCCCGTCCGGTCTATCACAAATAGGAATCACTTCAAGAAAAGTTTCAATCCAGTCAAAAAGCTTTTTAAATGAATAACTTACCGCCCCAGAACCCATGTCAACAACAACCCTTTTTTTCTTACCATTTTCGAATCTGCCAAAACTCATCAAATGATTCCTATATGCACTTATAACATTAAAACTTCCTCTTTTTCCAGAAGATTGCGGGATCATTTTAACAGTATTGAATATCTTCTCAATTTCCGCCAAACCACTGTCGCTTCCAACCGGAATTGCATTCTGTCTACAGACTTTAAACCCGGTATATTCTGGAGGATTATGAGACGCAGTAATAACCACCCCACAATCAGCACCAAGATGCGCACTCGAAAAATACAAACATGGAGTCGAGACTATTCCAATATCAATAACCTCACAAGATGTACCTAACAACCCCTCAATACAGGCACTTGAAATGACTGGACTAGATTTTCTCACATCACAGCCGACAATGACCTTGCGCGGTTTCAAAAAGGAAGCTACCGCATATCCAATCTTTTTTGCTGTCAGTTCATCAATATCTGTAGGATAAATACCGCGGATATCATAGGCTTTAAATATACCCAACTTAATATACCAAAACTAAACTGCCCTGTTTTTGCATAATTTCACAATAACAAACAGAATACAAATAATTATCCATATTACATTAACAGTTAATATACTGGAATAAGTATCATATTGTGAGAATCTCTGACCATCAAGAAAAGAAATAAGTCTCTTCTCACCTATATCAACAAGTGAATAAAACACGCTGAACAGCTCTACAATAACAATAATTATAAACAACAAGATAGAAGGCAAAATCTTATATGGAATAAAAGCATAAATTGCAACAAAAAAAAGGCAAAAATACATCCCTATTATGACTTTTTTTCTGAATTCAAGACTTAACATTAAACCATCAGACATAAACGTCAGTTCAAAATCTACAACTCTTAATTCACATTCCTGATCTGCTAATTTTTTTATGTATTTGCTATCAACATCCTTCTCCTGCTTTACTTTATTAAATCTTGAAAGAACTACAGCATGTACTTGATTACTTTTAATCTCATTACTTAATTCACTTACTATCGCATCTGCTTTTGATGCACATCCTTTAACAAATGGGGCTCCATACAACCGCTTATCAAGGATCCCCAAACCTGCTGGCAACCCGCTTCTGATTCTGTATACAGCAATTGGGTCATAACATTCATTTTTAAAATCTAAGAGTTCGCCTACAATTTTCTGAGAAACAATCCTAGATTCATTTACATACTGTGCAGTAGTAACATTCATAAAAGGTTCTACTATTTCAATTCCATAATACTTGTGTACGGCTTCCCGCAACACGTTACTCACATAAGATGTATAATTTATAATTCTAGGTAGATCCCCATGTTCTGTCACAACAGGATTTGATAACCACAATACAACAAGTAAGTAAACGAAGTACAACGGGAATGAATCTAATTTTCTACTTGTTATCGCCCTGTATACATAAATAACTACAGCGATAAGAGCGATAGCGAAAAACAATCCACTGTTCCACAACAATATATAAAGAGATGATACGGTCTTGAGATCAACATCCATTTGTAAGACTACTTACTTATCTCTTTAAGGGCTTGTAAAACGGGATTTTGAACCCCATTATCAGTAAACCTATTAATAAGTTTATAGAGTTTTTCATTATCAGACGGATCACTAGTCATCAACCAGTATGAAAACTTATCTAGAATGAGCCTGCAAACACCTCTGGTCTTATCAGACAAGACCAAAGCCTCAGAAAAAACTCCCTTGCAGGTTTTTAATGTTTCAAGCATCTTTTTCTCTTCCTCAGAAAGATCAAGCTCCCTGCTCATCATCGCTATAGTTTCCTGGGTTTGTTTCAAGAATATTCTATTTGGAGCGTTTGACCTTATCGCCTCCGCAATCTGGCCTGAAAAATCACTTATTTGCTGTGTTATCATAATAGCAGCAGCTCGGTACTTCCTGTAAGTTCTATAAACATTTTCCAAAAACCTGCAGGTATTATTGGATCTTAATAAAGTCCAAGCCTCGTCTATTAACAAATACTTTTCCACACTCAAATTTCCCATACATTCCTTCGTTATAATGTGGACTATTGATAACAAAACAACACTTGCAACCTCTTTTAACAAACCTAACTCACCAAGCTCAAACACAACTAAATTTGAATTGCTTACGTCAAATTCGCATGGCTTATCAAAAAACTCAGCATATGGACCTTTCCCAACAAATAACTCTAAGCAGATTGCCAGATTTTGAGCCCCCATCTCTTCCATAGTTCTCTTAAGATCAGAAACCAATACTTCTTCACCAACTTTCTTTTCATAAGTTAATGATATCGCCTTTGAAATTAGATTAATTTCTTTTGGACCTATGGAGTAGTCCCCCTGTGTACACATTTCGGCTACAAGATGTGTCAAAAAAATGTGCTTCTCATTATCTAATGTATTTCCAAATGGATTAAAAGAGACCGGTTTATTCGGTGAAAATTCTACATAAGTTCCGCCAAGCAATTGTGCCAATTTCTTGTAACTATTACCTCTATCAATTACAAAAACCTTAGCCCCTTCACCAAGTACAGAAACAATTAAATTATTTGACCACACGCTTTTTCCCGAACCACTTACCCCTGCTATTATACCGTGCGGTGCTACTTCAGAATCAAAGAAAGAAAACTTAACTATTTCCCCATCTCTATTGAGCAATTGAATACCCCTACAATTACCCCTGAAACTTCCATATACAGGAAGCATATGCGCAAGGTTAATTGTCGTGATTTTTTTACTCCTTTTAAGCATAACATCATTATCATCCCTGAATCCAAACGGTATGCATTGCAAAAACAGCGTTAAAGAAAGAGCGCTTTCCTGAATACTTTCAATACCCATTCGGTACAAATTCGTGACAATATGACCAGATGCTTTTTTAACCTTAATTATGTCTTCATCGTTAACAATTAACTGAGCGCGCACAGAAATAACTTTTTCTCCATCTCTAAACATCTCTCCAAGTAACTGCTCAATTTCTGATCCAATAGATGTAGCTTCAATCTTTGCAGAATTGCTGTTACTTTGCCAGAAGCAAAACTTTCTTCGTGTATTCAATTGTTTCTTTACTTCTCTTTGATCAAGTATTTTTACATTCAAAACACAGATAACCCCGGTTTTAGTTAGCCATAACTCGCGAAATCTCCCTAATATTCCTGCAAAAGTCTTAGCTGGTAGTTCAGTAAACGATACAAGTGAGTAGTTAACTCCAGCACAATTAACAACTCCTGTTAAATAATCAAATGAAACATTAACCTTCCCGCAATTATTAAGATCATCTTGCGATTGTGAAAGAATTAAAT
>JACQRL010000007.1 GCA_016206485.1 Planctomycetota bacterium
AAATCAGAATCAAAGGAAGAAGAAAAAGCTAAAGAAATTGTAAAATCCTGGAACAAATATATAGAAGCAATTGAGGCATATTGGAAAGAAGGATTAATTGTCGAAGGAACAAATGGAAAACAGGCAGAAATAATCTGGAAAAAAGCACTTCTCGATGCGGAATCATTAGAAGAAAAAATAAACAGTATGCTGAAAACACACACAAAAACAAAAAATATCCAGTCGCTGCTCTCAGATATCACGCTCAAAACAGTTTTATGGAAAAAAAGAATCTGTATTAACCTCGCAATTCTGTATGTGTCCCACTTTATGGACAGTAAATCTGCACTAAATTGCATAAATAAAATTCTAATATTTGATCCTGATGATACTGTTGCTATCAGACTTAAAATATTAGTAGCCGAGATGAATGTCAACAGACAAATCGCCATAAGTCAACAGCAGCAATCAGGATCTGGTTCCGGCGGCAACTAAGAGCTAACCCCAGTTTATTTTCTTTCTTTGCGATTTTCTCTTTATTTGGTGTTTTTCTACAAAGTGTGCTTGAATCAGCCGTTTATATTGAACATTAAACCATCTATTTAATAATCTTGTAATGCCTCTAGAGTTCAAAATCCTGAAGACAGACAGCAAAACCAGCGCCAGAATAGGTAAAGTAGTAACAGAACACGGAGAATTTAGTACTCCGGTTTTTATGCCGGTTGCAACAAAGGGAGCTGTTAAAACTCTTGAGCCGGTTGAACTAAAAGAAATTTCCACTGAAATTATCCTCTCTAACACATACCATATGTTTCTAAGACCAGGAATAGAGATAATAGAGCGATTCGGAGGTCTGCACAATTTTATGAGATGGGACGGTCCCATACTCACCGATAGCGGCGGATATCAGATATTCAGCCAAAAGGATCTATGTAAAATATCAGACAAAGGCGTAAAATTTAAATCGTACATCGATGGTACTGAATACTTTCTAACTCCTGAAAATATCATTCAAATCCAGGAAACATATGGTTCTGACATAATAATGCCTCTCGATTTCCCAGCATCATATCCATCAACCTCAACACAAACTGAAGAATCGACGAAAATAACCCTGGATTGGCTGAAACGGTCAATTAATTGCCATCCTCTCAAAGGCGCATTATTTGCTATAACACAAGGCGGCTTTGAGACAACTGCTCGAGAACATTTTATATATGAATTAAATAATTTAGATCTTTCTAAAATCTATGGATTTGCAATCGGAGGAATGAGCCTCAATGAACCAAAAGAAATAACCTGGAAAATTGTTGAGACGACCTGCAATCTTATTACTAAAGACAAGCCGCGCTATCTTATGGGGGTCGGAACACCGCAAGACATAGTAAAGGCCGTCTCTCTCGGCATCGATATGTTTGACTGTATATTGCCCACTCGTCTCGGAAGAAATAGCTGGGCTTTTACCAATCAAGGTGTTGTTAAACTGAAAAATTCAGTATATAAAAATGATGATTCTCCGGTTGATCCTGAATGCGGTTGCTCTGTATGCAAAACATACTCACGCGCCTATATTAGACATCTTTTTAATATAGAAGAGATATTACCGCTCAAGCTCCTTAGCTATCACAACATTTATTTTTATCACAATTTAATCAAACGCATAAGAGAAAGCATAAGCAGGGGAACTTTCGAAACGGATTTTCTTAAGAAACAAATCGAATTCGATGTCAAATTGACATAAAATTTCATATTCAAAACAAAAATATTTTGGCAATTATCTGACAGGTTTATAAATCTTGAATTTATCGATATAAGCTAGAAGATACAAGACTCATGCTGGGGTAGCTCAATAGAAGAGCACCGGTTTTGTAAACCGGGGGTTGTGGGTGCAAGTCCCATCCTCAGCTTCTCGACTTCACTCGAAGCTGAATGGCTATCTAACCGGATTTTTGGCACTTTCTTTCTTATTTTCTTCTTTATCTTCAGATTTTTTTAAATATCTTCCCCATGATTGTAGAATCTCCAGCGACTTCGAATCCTGTAAAAAGACAACTACACCCAGATTATCTTCCTTCCATTTGTCATTGAGTTTGATTGAAACGCTTTGAGACGATCGTCCTTCCTTATTAAACTTATCCACATCATTCCGTTGCATATGCCTAACTACGCCGTTTTCAAGGACTGTTTTATCCTTACTTTCACCACCTGTTATCTTCGTTTCCAATCTATCCTCAAATATAACTGCAAAAAGTAATATAGCCCCTAATTCTTCTTTACTCTCTTCCAGTTTTTTAACACTTATTTTTAAATCAACTTTCTTCTTTTTTGAGTTTAGCTTCAAGTCCGTATCAAGTGAAACAACAGGCGGCTTTTCAAACTCTTTATGAATAGCAGACTTTATATCTTTTACATTGCAATAATGCCTGCTGACTCCGTTCACGTAAAAATCAGGAGTTCCACACTCTTTAGATTGGAATTTTTTAACATATTCAAGCTGGCGTTTAGTATGCTGTTCTGAACCAAAAAGGTCCTCCCATTCAGCTGAGTTTAAATAATTGACATGATATCGAAGAGGAACAACGGACTTAAATCTTAACTGTGGTTCGCTAGTTAACTTGTTGAGGAACTCCTCAGCATCCTTATATACCTTTCAGCCCTGCGTTGTGAACAACTCAACAAGTACTATACGCTTTTGTTGGTCATTAGAGAATAATTCAGACTTGCTTCCTTCCTTCTCATCCTGCCCAAAGCATCGATCACTATGATAAATCGTAGTAATAAAAAGAACATTCAAAGCCAGTACTGAGATCTTCATAACTTAATAAGAAGTATTGTATCTACTGAGGGTGAAACTTCTTTTAATCAAACATTAAAATAAAAGGCACAGTTTTTTCCGCACCTTTTCAAGCAGAGGCATTAAGAGAAGGCCTGCGAGTCTGATCAGTATTATCGAGTCGCCTGTTACGTACCCTCTGGTCATCCTCATTACGCCTCTCACGAACTCTTTGATCGTCATTCAAGCGCCTTTCGTTCTGCCTGTCACCTTCAAGACGCCTGCTCCTTACATCCCTGTCTTTAGATTGAACCCTGTTGACCAAAGCTCTTTCATTTCGAACACGGACCTGGCGGTCACGATCAGCCCTCTCATTTGCTCTGCGTTCATTTATAGAAAGATCAACTCCGCCTCTCTCCGTTGGTCCTATATTCTTTATGTTCGCCATAAGATATTTATCGTCAGATATTTCACAAAACTTTAGTGTTTTCTCTTAAGTTTATGCCAAAAACAGCCGATATTTTATCTTTTTACCCAGCCCCACCAGAACGCTTGTCCATAAGGGCGTAGATGAATGGCGGGTGAGGTGGTATTCCGCTCCACGGCATGCCAACTAACGGATAGCTTCATCATGCCTAACTCTGCCATTTTACTACGATACGTTTCTCCTACTGATTCAAAAATACTTAGATTCTGCTTATTGAAGCTTCACCTTAACCTTTTTTTACTGCTCAACTATTGGAGATGACCAACAAATGATTCGACCTACCTATTCGATATGTACTACGCAATAATCCCAGAATATTTCAATGCCAGTGTCTGTTTTTGTATCTTTTGCCTTTCCACGTGCGAACAAATGTGTGGAGATAATTTTACCTTTGTTAATGTTAGTGTGAATACCACCCTCAAATTTAATATCTGGCTCTTCTGGCATCACAATGTCGCTATCTTTACGTAAATCAATCTTTTCAGATTGTATTCCGCTAAAATAATCAGTCCCTCCTTCCGGGTTTAATTTGCAATCACATTCTCCGTCCTTTAATGGAGCATGATTCAATTTATACCTTCTCAATCGTTTTCCACCCCACCGATCTTTTACATTGAGATCAGCATTAGGTGCAAATAATGTTAATTCACCTGATCTCATTTCATTTCCTTCTGATGCCGAACCTAACGTCCGTGTCGTAACAGGTATATTCAATATTGACTCAATTCCTAAAACCGACTGAAATGCCTTTAATAAGGTATCATTATCGTTAGTCCCTTCCTTTTTAATAATATACCCTGCGTGATTAACGTAAAAAATTACTTTTGCGTCTTTAATTCGCTTCCATCTATCATCAAATTTCCAGTCCTTCTTCTCGGAATCTATATAGCCTATTATTTGATCACTTTCCTTGTCGCTGTAAAAATCAACTCTAATCTTTTCGACTGTAATCTCAATTTGGATCGTCTCACCATCTTTACCCTTTTCTTTCAAACTAATTGATTTCTTAACATTAAGTTTGACAACTGCTGCTATCTGGACAGCACATGAATTTTCAATCGTATTTTTACCGTAGAAGTTATATCCGGTCTTATAATCTATTTTATATCTCAAATTCGCGCCTTCTTCCAAATTAAGAACTCTTGCACTAAAATGTAAATCGTTACCATCAAAGTGAAAAGCCCCAAACCCGGTTATGGATTGATACCATTTCCCGGGATTAACTATGATATCATTTGTTGCCGAGCCGCCACCTGTAACATCCTGAGATCGAACAGTATCAAGACAAATCAGGGAAAACACAAATACCATAAGAAATATACACTTCATAACCA
>JACQRL010000175.1 GCA_016206485.1 Planctomycetota bacterium
GAGGAAAAACTAAAACTCAACCAGCTCTTCGAACATCAAGCGTAGCTGGAGAAGTTGGTCACGCATCGTGGGACATAATTACTTCCCAATGGCCGCCTTTGTCGGGACCAATTCGACGAAGAAGGCCTTTATCACCTAATTTTGCAATGTTTTTCTCAACAGCTGTTGTGCTGATCTTTAGGGTTTCAGCTATCTGCACGATAGTTATAAATTTGTTATCACCAATAAGCTCGATGATTTTAACCTCATTTACACCCAACCTTTCACCCAACTTTACACCCAACCTTTCACCCAACTTTCCTTCTGATCCGACAAGGTCAGTTCCACCACTTTTTATTGAGTCCCTTAAGCTGTAGAGAGGACGTTTAAATTTAATCACAAAGAAACTATCGCTCTCAATGACTGGGAAGGGCAGCTTTACGGCATCCATATATTCCCGAATCCGTTTAAACCCAGACCCAATGCGTTCAACCCGAAACATTCGGGCGAAAATATCCGCAATGAGTTCATTGCGCCGAATCGACAAATTCCCAAGTTTTGCCTCGCTCATCCCATCTGGAAAACCTCCGGGATTACTAATCACGGCCCTATCCTCATGAACTTCAACCATAATGCTTGTTCCGCGAACAGTATAATCACGATGAATAATAGCGTTTGCAACCGCTTCACGTAATGCCTCAAGTGGTATTTCATAAATATCTTGGCGGTTAAACCCCCTGATCTCACTTCTCACATTCAAGTGCTTCTCCAGAAAAGTCATAGCTTCCCTGTACTGCGTCCATAGATCGTCCTGAATATCTTTGCGATCGTAAATATGCACCCGATTTGTGCCCTTAAAAGCAACTAGAGTCATCTGACACTGGATAATATGGCGTCGTGGTTCTTTCGCAAAAAATAGAACACCGGCGTTTTTGATTCCGTTTTTAGTCGCTAGATTAAGGCTCTGAAGCGCATCTTGTGGGCTGACCTTATCGGCGGAAATCTTCGCCTCGTCGAAAAATGCCTTGATCTTGTCCGATGAGATATCTTCCCATGTGACATCCTTACAAATGTTTTCTTCAAATGCTCCAGCAACAGCATTCTTGTAAAGAAAACCAATCTCTTTTTGAGTCATTTTCTGAGTAAGACCATCAAACCGGATAAAATAGCCGGAGGAACAAGAGTACGGTTTCTCATGGCCTTCGGGGATTTCAATAACAATCAGATTATCGCACCGGGATATTTTCTTAATTCCGATTGATGGTTCACATTTGCGAGCAAGATCAATAATTTCTGCTTTCATTTTATTGGTTAGAGACTCTCCCACAATTTTGCAGTTGTCAGATACGCCCAGAATAATCTGACCCCCTTTTGTATTGGCAAAGGAAACAATATCCCTGTCAATTTTGGAGGTATATTTTTCTTTAAACTCAACGGTTAAACCTTCGCCTTCAGCGATCCTTAGTTTTAGTTTTTCAATATTCATAACAAGTCATATTCTATAATTTTTTCTTGTATTTTCATTTAAATTTATTGCATATTTTCTTACTGGACAACACCAGTAACATCACATCAGAAATAATCGCGCAAGAATCACGCAAAGACTGCGCAGACATGTTTTTGCTTATATGTTTAACAAGGGATGGCTGGTTAAACTGACAGAATCGAACTCTTGATCAGGTGGCCAAAAGGTGTCTATGCTCAGGTCAGAATGGGTCAAATAGGGTCAGATCAGGTAAGATTGGAAAATGGATTTTACTGAGGATAAAATGAGAAAAGGAAAGAATTATAAGGATTTTCGAAAACTGCTGTTTTGGCGTTACCAAGGAAGTGCTCTACCAACTGAGCTACCCCAGCGAAACTAGCGAATTATACCAAATATTTTATAGGGGAAGGTTTAAAATCTGCCCCTAGCGGACAATAGGATGAGGGAAATGTTACAATTGTCCAAGATTTATATTACAGGCTAAAAAATATGTACCATTAGGTTGCATGCAAATTCGTTGTAGCGTACAAATAGATTCCGATTCCCGCAAAGTTATTCTGGTAGCTCAAAAGAATGAAACCCCTCAGCATTTGGCCCTAAAGCTTGCGGCGTTCGTTCTGTTTTTCAGGTCGAACCCATTAATGGATGTAAGTTTGAAACACCCAGCGATTGCAGGGCAGGAATTTAGACCGGATTTATTGGCCTTGAACGAGTCTGGGGAAGTGCAATGTTGGGTGGAATGCGGTACCGTAACTTCTCATAAGC
>JACQRL010000176.1 GCA_016206485.1 Planctomycetota bacterium
CTATTATCACTGCTCCAAGCATCTGTCCGGATAAACCAATACATTTAATTTCTTTTGGGTTAATCTTTGATTTTAGTAAAACTTCAGCTAAAGTATCCTTTACCGCCTGCCACCAATTTTGAGGGTCCTGCTCTGCCCATTTGGGATGGGGACGGTCAATAGGATATTCCACAGATGACTCTGTGATGATTTTCCCATCTTCAGATACTAAAATCGTCTTCAGCCTGGAAGTACCAATATCAATACCAAGCAGATAGCTCATTTGTATTTTTTACCTATATTTTCTACTGCCATTCGTTTTAATTCAATCATTGCTTTTGCGGGGTCTGGTTTGAAAAAAATACCAGAGGTGCCAATAACGAATACATCAGCTCCTGCTTTAGCAAAATCCTTTATTGTTTTTTCATTAATAGAACCATCTACTTCTATATCAAACTTTAATCCTTTATTTTCTTTCATTCTTCTTAACCTTCTTACCTTATCTTGGCTAAAGGGAACTAATTCCTGTCCGGCAAAACCCGGTTCAACGGTCATGATCAAAACCATATCTAGTTCAGGAAGAATTTGTTCTATCAGACATAAAGGTGAAGCAGGGTTTAATGCTATTGATGCCTTGACATTTAATTGTTTGATTGTAGAAACTGTCCGATAAATCTGGTTGGAAGACTCAAAGTGAACAGTAAGTATATCAGCACCTGCCTGAACAAACTCATTTATGTATCTAATCGGCTCCTGAACCATCAAATGAACATCAATCGGGACTTTTGTTATCTTCTTTATTGACCTTAGTATATCCGGCCCCATACTAAAATTCGGGACAAAGTTTCCATCCATGACATCAAAATGAAAGTAATCAGCATCACTTCTTTCCAAAGCCCTTATCTGTTTACCTAAATTACAAAAATCGGCACACATGATTGAAGGTGCTATTTTTATCAAAGTATACCTTCCTTCTTATTTAGCGCAGTCTTCCATACTCTTTAAAGGCCTGGCTCATTATCTTGATATTTTCCTGAGGGACATAACCGTGGTCCTGACCACAATCAGCGAGAGCAATAAAACCACCTTTGTATTTGCCAAGAGCCCGGATTAGATGTTTAACCTCTTCTACAATTTCTTCTTTAGTACCATTTATAAGAGTACGTTGTGAATCTACATTAGACAAGAAACATATTTTGCCCCCAAATTCTTCGGATAACCTGTCTATACCGTTGATACCACCGGTGCCAAATAACAACGGTTGTTCTACATTAAGTACATCAAGTCCTATCTCAATCAGATCAGGGATTATATCCCAAATATACCCACAGCTATGCAAGAAGATATGCATACCCATTTTATGAATATAATCAAACTGTTTCTTGTACATTGGTTTGAAGATCTCCCGCCATATTTCAGGATTGACCATCAGTTGATTCTCGGTACCCCAGTCATCAGCAAGTTGAATCCCGTCTATTTTAAATCTAGAATATTCTTCGAGTAATCCCATCTCAACGTCAATTACTCTGTCAGCTAATCTCTCAAAGTTCTCACGTTCAATATAAATATCACTGAGTACGTTTTCAAACCCACGAAGAAAGGTCATGCGATGAAAACCTCCTATTCCAATTCCAAGACCTGCAAGGATATATCTATCTTCATATTTTTTAACCATCTCACCGATTTTGTCAAACCGGCCTTCGGCATGAGGATTCGGAAAACAATAATTTTCAAAATCATCCCATCTTGTTATCGGATGCCATTTTACCTGACCTGCACCTGTCCCAATCAGATTATCCCAAATACAGCCCCACTCATCTTCTCCTTCTCTTGACGGGATCCATCCTTTTGCCGGATTACAGCCTACACCTACTACATCAGATTTATCAGGATTCCCTCTAAATACCAAAGGAATACGTTGTGGACATCGAAATTCGATTGCTTGCTTGACTAACTCTTTGCGGTCTATCATTTATTACACCTTTTTAGAAATTACTTCACAATAACAATTAAAGTGGCCTAGTTTTTCCCGACCATTATATAATCAATTCCCAAAAATAGGTTACTCATCTTCTTTTATCCGAAAATCATAGTTATTCTTAACCATTACCAGACCTTCAAAATTTTTCAGGGAAAGTTTTATCTGAAATTTGTCCATTATCTCTTCAGGAAAAGAAAAATCCAAATCAAAAACTTTTTTAGCACTATCTTTTTCTATCTCTCTTACCCTGATATTCCTTTTATCTAAGACGTTACCTTTGTTGTCAGCTATATCCATCTCTAATGTACAATCTTTAAAAGTTTGAAGATAATCATTAACTATCCAGACTTCACCTTCAAATTTCTCTCCTCTTTTCCATTCTTTCTTTTTATGCTGGAGAGAAACTAAAATAGGAGTATAAGCATCCCTGGCAGCATAATAGGCTTTTTTGGGATTGAGATACCAGTCAACCACACTTCCTATAACAGATGGCCAGGGTTCATTGAAACACCAGAATATAGAACCGCTGTTCTTGTACTTACGGCAACGGTAATGCTCAATTCCAAACTTAAATACTTCTGCCTGGGCCTTTTGACTGTTTTCTACAAACTCTTCCAGATTATTGAATATTTCTTCTGTCTTTTTCCCCCTGACATATTCACCGTACTTGATATAACGAGCGTAGTAGTTAATCTTATAGAGTTCCGCAAAGTGGTATTCCCATGAATAGCCCGGAGGCCAGAGTTCATCTGCCGGGATGAACTTTTTTAAACTCTCTATATCAGGAACAGACTGAACCCCGAACTCACTGGTAAAGAGAGAGTTATCTTTGTAATAATTCACTATTGGGGCAAATCCGTGCCATACAGTCCAGTTATGATAGTCACCTTTATTTGTTTCAGGTTCAAGCAAGTCGTCACAGGGATAGTAATGTCTGTCACTATCAGAAATCAAAATAAAGGGATGGTCAGGACTATTTTTCTCACAGATATAACGCAGAGTATCTATCAACTTCCTATTTTCTTTATATAAATACTCATTCCCACCACACCAAACTGTTAAGCTTGGGTGATTGCGTACCAGTTTTATTGATTGGCTGCATTCTTCTTCTACTTTCTTCAAATATGCCTTATCCTTAGGGTAATCCATATTACAGAAAGGAAACTCCTGCCAAACCAATATACCCATCTCATCACAGAGGTTATAAAAATCTTCTTTTTCTATTATATGCCAGCCATGAATCCTGAGCATATTCACATTGGCTTCTTTGACAAGCGTAAGGAGTTCGCTGTATCTTTCTTGTTTTAAGTTCTCGTGAAGGCAATCAACATTGGTCCAGTTTACTCCCCGTATATATTCTTTCTTGCCATTGATAGAAAAGGTGAATGGAAAACTGTCTTTCGGGCTGTCTTCATTCTTTAACATCTTAACTTCTCTTATACCGAAGGTTTGCCTAAGAAAGTCAGATTCCTCTCTGTCTGAAATGATTTTTACATCCAGTTCATAGAGGTTTTGTTCTCCCCTGTCCCAGGGCCACCAGAGTCTTGCATCAGGTATTTCTATTTCCATGGTAATGGACCTTCTGCCAGGTTTCAATCTTATCTTTAATCTGTTCTTGTAAACATGCGAGTGGAAATTTTTGCCCTTGATTTTAATCTCATAGACTGTCTCTTTTACTCTTTTGCTGCTATTGCAGGATTCAATCTGAATCCTTACCGTAGCCTTACCATTTTTGAATTTGCTTGTAACAAAAATGTCTTCTATATAAACTTCACCTGTAGAGATGATGTGGACATCTTTCCAGATGCCTATGGTTAACAAGTGCGGCGCATAGTCTACGGCATAGCCTAAGTTGCATTTCTTACCACCAATCTCCCTGCGGTCTTTCGGGGGAGGGGAAATACAAACAGTTATGTTTATTACTTTAGTATCATTGGTATTGCAGGAATTTTTCTTTCTAATTATTTGCCAACCATGAATCTTAAACATGTTTATTATGTCTGTAATGTTGAAAACTATAGGAGAAAACATTCCTTCATGATGCCCCAGATATTTTCCATTTACCCAGAAGTCAGCACTATAATCAACTCCTTCAAAAACCAATCTAAAAACCTTACCTTCCTTCTGCCATTCGGGTGGGATAAATAAGATTTTTCTATACCACCATTCTTTATCGCTAACCCACTTGCATTTTTCATTATCCAGACCGAAATAAGGGTCCGGAATCACTTTCAATCTACGTAAGGTAGAATGGACATCACCGGGAACGGTTGTGGGCAACCAGCCCAGACCATAGGGCCATGTGTTCTCATCCGCCACAGGAGAGAGAGGTGGCCAGAAATCTATCCGATAAACCCCTGATTTCTTTCCTTCGCCGGAATCAAAATATTTCAAACCCCAATTATCATCACTCAACAATATCTCTTTACGCATTTTATTTTCTCTAATGAAAATCCGGATAATTAAATTACTATTGACCTTATTCCCAACAAGTCGCAGACTTGGACTAACTCATCTTTGTAATCACCATAGACCCAGTGTTGATGGTTGGAACGGCAGTTCTGAAAGAATTCCTGTGGGTCACCATCCAATGTAAAAAAGATATGAGGCCAGCATTCACGGGCTTCTTTCATTTTATCCTTTGGTTCAGAGTAAGCCTCTCCCGATGCAATCTCCATCACATATTCACCCTTAATCCTCGCCAGCCGGGCTAAGGTTATTCTTCCAGGTTTGCATACAAAGGCAGTGGTTGCTCCACGGCCTGGCCCAGGAGCGATAAAGTCATACTGCAACCTCCAGTCAATATCCTTATTTGATACAGCAAATTCTGCGGCTACTGAACCACAATTGACTATGCGAATCTTCTTATTCTTCATACCGATTTCAAAGACATCCCCAAAACCTGCTGCTTTTCCTGAAAGCAAATGTAAAATCTGCATGCTTAATGCAGCATTGGTATCCGCTTCGCACGCCGCAACTAAACCCTCGCTATTATGCAAGGAAACAGAAAGACAATGGGAACAGTAATTGCCCTGGACCTCTGGCATACATTTAAGACCGACAAAATCTAATCTATTTTCTTTTACCA
>JACQRL010000180.1 GCA_016206485.1 Planctomycetota bacterium
AAAATATTAAGGAAGATAAAGAGAGTGTCAGTCTAATAAAAGAGGAAGGAGCAAAGCACCTTCCCGTAGGAAGTGATGGAGATATATTTTATTTCCATACCAATTACAACGCTCCAAGAGGGGAGATAATTGCAGTCAATACAAACAAGCCTGAAAAGCATAATTGGAAGATTATTATCCCGCAGCAGGATGAAACAATATCCGATGTCATTTTCACAAACAACAAATTTGTTATCGTATATATGAAAGATGCATACAACATAATGAAAATATACTCACAAGACGGCAAATTTGAAAACGATGTTGCCATGCCCACCTATGGCTCAATCCCGGATATTACAGTAAGCGACGATCCCAATGAACTTTACTTATCATTTGAATCATTCCTATATCCGCCAACAATTTACAAATTCAACCTGGACAGCAATAAACTTGATCTATTTATGGGGTCAGCTCCATTTTTCGATCAAAATAAGTTCACAACAAAACAGGTCTTTTGCCAATCAAAGGATGGAACCAAAATTCCTTTATTTCTCACGCATAAACTTGGCATCAAGATGGACAGCAGCAATCCTGTGCTCCTTTACGGATATGGAGGGTTCAACACAAGCCTGACTCCATACTTTTCAAACCAGAGAATATTGTGGCTTGAAAATGGCGGAGTATTTGCGATGGCAATCATAAGAGGCGGCGGCGAATATGGACAAGCCTGGCACGACAGTGGAAGACTTCTGAACAAACAAAACAGTTTTGATGACTTCATCGCGGCATCAGAATGGCTGATTGACAATAAATACACCTCGCCAGCAAAACTTTCAATCTGGGGCGCAAGTAATGGAGGTTTGCTTGTAGCCGCTTGTATGACACAAAAACCTGACCTCTTTGGAGCTGTAATATGTATGGTCCCCGTTATCGACATGCTGCGCTATACACAACTTGGACATTCATCTTTTTATTGGGCAACGGAATATGGAAATGGAACCAATAATGAGGAAGAATTTAATGTTATCTATAGTTATTCGCCGCTTCATAAAATAAAAAAAAATACTACTTATCCGGCTACATATGTACTCACTGCTGAAAACGACCAGCGAGTCCATCCCGCACATAGCTTCAAATTTGTTTCTGCACTTCAGGACGCAGACTCAGGGAAAAATCCTATTCTTCTAAGATATGAAACAAAATCAGGACATGGCCATGGCAAACCTCTAAACAAAGCTATCGAAGAAGCGGCTGATGTATATACTTTCATATTCAAAGCCCTTGATATAAAATACAAGAAGAGTTACTGAAGTATGCGCGGAACAGAAACAACCATCGGAGGCAGTAAATGGGAATTCCCAAATACTATGTGGAGCATCATTTTAAATGCAAAAGATAAAAATTCGAAAAGTTATAATGAAACTCTGGGACAGCTTATCACTCTATACTGGAAACCTGTCTATAAATACATCAGATTAACCTGGAAAAAATCAAATGAAGAGGCAAAAGATCTTACACAAGAATTCTTCAGGGAGTTTCTTGAAAGAGACTTCCTAAGACCTGTCGAACCCAGCAAAGGAAGGTTCAGAACATTCGTAAAACATTCTCTCAAATGCTTTCTTATTAACATGCACAAGAAAAGCCACACGCAAAAAAGCGGAGGTAAGTCGCACCCCGTCAGTGTCGAAGAGCTCCCAATTGACCCTGCAGATGATAGTAATATTACCGATCCTGTAGAATCATTCGACAAGGAGTGGGCAAAAACTGTAATTGTCAGATCCATAAAAACCCTGAAAACAAAACTGGCCGAAGACGGCAAGGAAGTTTACTTCAAAGTATTTGAAAACTATGACCTTAATAACTCGGAAGATCTAAACCCTACTTATATCAACATCGCTGAAAAACTTGGAATAAAGGATTCTGACGTGAGAAACTATCTTGTTCATGCACGACGAGAGCTCAGAAAAATATTAAAAAAAGAAATCAGTGAATATGTCCTTGATAAATCAGAAATCGACAATGAACTGAAATTTCTTCTATCAATACGGTTCTAAATCAACTCTATATTGCTTCTTGGAACGATTACCTCGGTTGTACCATCGAATGTCAACTTGATTATCCTGACCTTACTACCTGTCTCAATTACCTGAGGTTCATCAATTATCTGTGTAACCTTGCCAATTTTGCCAAAATATGGCTCCCTTATTACCCTGACAGCAGATCCAACTTTGAGTTCCTTTAATGCTTCAGGTGCAGAAACATTCTGAGAAACGGATTCCAAAGGGATGATAATTTCAGGTCTTTGAACACCTGCTCTTATTTGTGTTGTTCCATTTATCGCGCACAACTTTCCTGAATGCTGTTTAAGTAATTTAAAAGTACGCTCCGCGATAGCCAATTCACCAAAACCTTCTGTAATAACTACAGTTATTGGAATATTTTCATTACCTGTGATCGCTACCCCGATTTCATAACCTAAAATCTCCTTTATATCAAGATCATAAACCCCGCCAGCAATCAAACATTTAACCCCATTTTTAATCGCATTTTGAATATGATCTTTAGTAACAATTTTCCCAACTACAACAACTTTACCCCGAACCTTTTCATTTATTGCGCCAGAAGGAAGGCTATCACCCGGGTTTTCTACCAAACAGCTCAATTCGCCAAAATTCTCGCCGCCAATCCCAAAAATTCCCTGGATGAACGATGCCTGAGCCTCCACCAGCACCCCTGATTTCGGATAAACCTCTTTAATCACTCCGCTTATGTACGCATTGAGCTTAACGTCCTGAGGCGGCTCCCTTACAAGAACCTGACCCGTTATAGAAGAAATATTTTCAATAGTTCCATTAACAGGAGATTTAATCCTTGTCTTGAACCAACTCATGCCAAATAATGGTTTGCTCTCAGCAATAAACTGGCCAATAGTAACTGTATCTCCATTTTTAACTACCATGTACCTTTCAATTTCATTAGGTGTAATACTCAGAGCATTAACAACATTTACTGAATGGACTATCCCGGGAATTTTAGACATCGCAACAACAGTATTGAATTTGACTTTATCTCCGACCTTTACGAGGAGATCTCCATCAATAGGAAGAAGTCTTGTTTTGCTAATTATAGCTACATCTAAACATGCCAGCCCAGGAACAAATACTTCTGCCATATTAATTCACAAACTTATTTATCATAAGCTTCAAGTATTTTAAAATACTCTGTTAATAAAGGAATGCGCCGTTCATCAGGGGGAATATATAACGGCCGACCGCGTGCATCAATTATCAAACCTACTACACCGCCTTTTATATTAAACTCTGCAGGTTTCCCTCGACCTGGACCAAAATCAAGCGTCTTATAAGGTTCGACATTTATCTTGAATTCCTCTTCCAGTCCAACTTTATAAAAATGCACTTCTCCCATATTGATATCTTTTTTAATATCTTTGCCTTTCCAGTTGAATGAATAACTGAAGGCCTTCTCACCGGGTTTAATTCTTCCTCTTGTTGAAATACAAGTCCCAAGAAATATCATGCAATCCTTTTCAAAAACTTCCGTCGCTGCCTTTTCATTTCTCTTGCTTAAAACACCCAGATGCGGCATCATAAAAATACTGTCAACTGCCAGATATGTACTCCCAACAGGTTCATAGGCATCCACCATCATCATGGCTGATTGGTTTCTTTTTGGCGCATGTGAAAGAACCCCTCCACTGCCTACGATAAGATCCACTTTCGCCATATCCATGCCCTCTTCTCCCTTGACATCCTCGGCAGTAAATTCAGTTATAGTCCTTTCTTTATGAACTCCCTTTAAACTCCCTGTCAACGCCTTATGATGTTTAAAAGCCAGTCTTAATGCCTCACGTGAGATTGCATGTTCAATCATAAGATCCTCTACTCTCTGCGGCACTGTTGTGGGACGGATCATCTTATTCTTTACCATATCTCTGACCTTTTTCTCATCTGCAGAAAATGGAACCCATTTCAGAATATTTTCAATTCCTGTTTCTTTCATCACATTTGAAATGGAATAGCTCATTCCAAGATTGGCAGAAACAGTACGGTTGAATTTTCCTTCATAAACCGAAAATACATCTGTAGTTGCGCCTCCAATATCAACCCCGATAACATTCATATTCAGTTTTCGGGCTATTTTTTGTATTATCAAACCGACAGCCGCTGGAGTCGGCATAATGGGAACATCTGTCCAGGTTAAGAGCTTATCATAACCGGGAGCCTGCTGCATGACATGTGTCAAGAACAACTCATGTATAAGTTCTCTCGCAGGATCAAGATTTTCAACTTCAAGCTTCGGCCTTAAATTCTCCGTTATCTTCAAATCGCATTCATTCGTAAGCGTGTCTTCAACATATTTACGCGCGTCCTTATTTCCTGCATAAATAACGGGAAGATTAAAAGTTTTTCCGAATCTTGGTCTCGGTTTCGCCGCTTTTATGTACTCAGAAAGTTCTACGACATGGTTTATAGTACCTCCATCCGTACCACCGCTCAAAAGTATCATGTCAGGGCGCAATTTCCTGATCAGATCTATCTTTTCATATGGCTGCCGTGCATCATTTGAAGCGATGACATCGGTAACAATCGCGCCTGCTCCAAGCGCGCACTTCTGAGCCGAAGTAGCGGTCATCTGTTTCACTACACCGCAAACCAGCATCTGAAGACCTCCGCCCGCAGAACTTGTAGAGACATAAATATCCACACCTACATTGTCTTTAGCAGGTTTTATTATTGTCCCGCCATCAAGAATTTTTCTGCCCGAAAGCTCTTCGAGCTCTTTTATAGAATTTAAAACTCCTTTAGTGACATCTTCAAAAGGAGCTTCAACCGTTGTAGGAGATTCCCCTCTGAATGTCTGCCTATAAACCCCGTCTTTCAGCTCGATTAAAATTGCTTTTGTAGTAGTGCTTCCGCAGTCAGTTGCGAGTATTACTTTCTCCATCGTTCAAGCCCTTAATCAAATAGTCCAGTCCATTTCTTTTCGAAAGAATCGAAATAACCTGGTCAATTTTCTCTTTTGGAACCGCAAATTCAATAAAAGGTTTAAGTGCGACAACCGTCTGACTTCCTATGTAATCAAGAGGCCTAATCGACTCTATGAACACAGCGGCGGCAGACTTCAGAGGACTTGACCTGACTTTCTTTATAAGATTATCCAAAAGCTTCTTTTCATCATCAGTTAGTGGTTCTGATCCAGCAGAAAACGCATGTTTCAACAATTTTTTTAACTTCATCGAGCCGTAAGTATACTTAAAAGACAGTATGCTACAAGTTACGGGAAATGAAGTATAAATACATCGATCACACCGCAGATATTGGATTTACTGCATTCGGATCAGATCGAATGGAACTTTTCGCAAATTGCGCGGAAGCATTCACTAATTTGATGTATGAGACTGATTTGATCACAGAACAGGAGTCTGTCTCATTTGAAATAAAAGATCAGCAGGATGAGCATACATTGAAGAATTTTCTTCACAAAATTCTGATTCTTTTGGAAGTTGACGGTTTTCTTGTAAAACGAATTACGACACTCAAGACCTGACACGGGAATCTTTGCGCCGACGTTGTCGGCGAAAAATATAACAAAAAGGAGCATCGGATTAAAACCCTTGTAAAAGCAATAACTTATCATAAATTGAACGTAACAAAAAAAGATAACAAATGGAAAGCAACGGTAATCGTAGACATCTGATTGAAACAGTTCGCATTTCAAGATTTACAGTTTATAGCTCGCCAACAACTTCGCATCGTTCAAAGTTTTCAGCTGTTAGTTCAATAGTTCTAAGCTCTTTACTTCTGTGCTCTTGCGCAGCAGTTCAGGATTATGGTGCAGACAGAGTAAATGATCTCTTCGATATCTTCAGACTCGAAGGCAAGGCAGGATATGGAGTCAGTTTTGGCGCGAAGGCAGGAGAGATAATCCATCTGGGCGCAGGATCAAACTTAAGCTCCGCTTTTGGGTGGGGTTACGGAGAGGTTTATGCAATTGAAAACAGGGAGACACACTATATTCCTGTCAGCCCTTTTATTTACACTAACAGCGGTCCATATCTCCACAAAGATATTGCAGATGGATATTCAGAAGCAACACACAAATGCGCATGCCTTTTACCATTCACCACTACAAATAAAGCACGGCCCTCTCTGCTGCACTCTTTTGATATAGAAGCTGAAATATTTGCTGGAATATTAGGCATACGAGCCGGATTCAGCCTTGGAGAATTTACAGACTTTATTCTTGGCCTTTTCACAATAGATATAGCCGGAGATGACAACTATGACGGCAGAAGAGATAAAATAATCGAAAGCATCATAAAACCGGACGCAGAAATCAAGAAGAAGGATAAGAATGAAGAAAAAAAACATTAAGATTTCAACAGTCTTCGTCACTATTGACACACACAAAAATGCAACCGAACTTGCTTTGGAACTCTTAAAAAGAAAACTCGCAGCCTGTATAAATATCCTGAAACTGAATCGTTCCATATATAAATGGAAAGGTAAGATTTGTAATGATCAGGAATATCTTCTTATCATAAAAACAGGAACATCAATCTTAAACAAGCTCTACATATTTATACAGAAGAATCATCCATATTCAGTCCCGGAAATAATTACTCTAGAGGTTTCAAAAGTCAACAGGAGCTATTCAAAATGGGTTATTGATTCAATTGCGTAATCAAACTATGTGATCTTTCGTAAAATTCTTGTAGATCACTGATTACACGGAGAAAACGCCAGATTACTCAGATAAAGAAATATAGCTTGATTCCTATATCTGTGCCATCAATCTAATCAATCGGTGAAATCTGTGGAGGAAAT
>JACQRL010000177.1 GCA_016206485.1 Planctomycetota bacterium
ATGTAGGTCCTGAAGCTGGGTCCAGTCACTGCTATGGAACAATACGCAGCTCTTATACAGACTATAAGACCAAGTAGGCCTGTAAGACTATGCAGACCCGTTTGACTTATTCCCGCACTTCCCTCTGTTTTTAAAACAAAACCAGTAGCATCCGTGATGAGCCAGATATATCCTCTCAAACGAATCTTTTAGCGAGACCCCGAGCTCGTACTGATCATCATTGTAAATTATTGGACATGGGTAAACACGCATAACGTTATTAATTTTTTGAACAGTTCTTCCATAATAGCACTGGAAATCCACAGGATTGGCGCTCCTCATATGCCTTTCGGTTATGAACATTTCAGGATAATGCTGAGGCTTCCTGGAAAGTTCAGATCCCATCTGCAAAGTAAATGGGATCAACTTAACTTCTACATCACTTATAAACAACTTTTGGAACCTTTCGACAGCAGCATCATATGTTTCAAGAGAGTTATCAAACATTACAGGTGTTGCTGTAATAATCACCTTAACCCCTCTTTTTAAAAGTTCATTGGCGTTTTTGACAGTTTTTTGGAAGCTTCCGCTACCTCTTATCTTGTCATGTTCTTCCGGAATGAAATGATCAAGACTAATTCTAAGTGTAAGTTTTTCAGGAAATTCTCTATTCGTCTGATCAATAAAATCTATATTTTTTTCTATCGGGCCAAGACCGTTGGTGAGAATTGTCACCCGCGCAATTTTTATAGACTCAGTTATCAGATTTGGCAGCTCCTTATTCGCAAATGGTTCACCACCTGTAAAGTATATGTCCTCAACTTCGAAAGATCTCGCCTCTTTCAAAAATGGCTCTGCATCGCTTAAAGTAATCATTTGTAAGATATTGTTTTTGGGATTAGATCCTACATAGCAGTGTGTGCATTCGAGATTACAAAGCGACCACATGAACCATAACTCTTTGAGCTGCGGTTTGTCATATTCACGTAGGAAATCTATATATCCTCGTCTCTCACCTCTTTCATTAACCAAGCTCACAGTCTTACGTTCCATATTCTACGCTCCACATTCTACGTTCCACAATCCAAGATCCACAATTCGCTAGCTGCAGCAGCTTCCTGTATCCGCCTGTTTTACCTGAACAGGAGCAGGTCCGCACGGAAAAATCCCGAAATGCTTTACTTCATTTGTAACTTTAAAGTACTTGGAAAGATATGTCTTCGAAAGCATCAGAGCTGTATTTCTGCAGACAGCAAACGGTTTTAATGCCTCGAAACTGTGTTCCATATCCAGCTTAAACTCCGCGGGTTGCTGATCGCAATTTCCCTGATAAGTAGCAAATTGTCCATAGTCTTCACATCTTCTGTCTAACTCCGGTATTTTGAAACCCCTGAGCGTAACAGAGCAAAACCTGGCATTTTCAACACCGATTTTATCCTGCAATTCCAACTTACTCACCATCCTTACATCCCTGAATCCTGATTCTTCCATGACATCCCGCAGATCATTTATGTAATCTGCCCCGCTTAGGCACTCACCATAATCTCTGTTCGGCTTCCTCACATAATCCGGAAGCCTTCTGTCACAAACAATATCAGAAATATAAAACTGCGCGTATGGTTTAAGAACCCGGTTTATTGCCTTGAAAACAAGATCTTTTCTGGGTGACAGATTTATAACGCAGTTTGATATCACCAGATCAACCGATTCATCCGGTATATTCTCACAGATTTCAATATAGTCCTTATAAAATCCGATATTCGGCTTTGAATAGCCAAAATTTTTCATTACTACCGGAAATGCCTTTGCAGCCATCGCAAGCTGCTCCTCTGTCATATCTATCCCAATCGCTTTGCCGGAGTTTCCGACAAGTTTTGAAGTAATGAAAACATCCAGACCACTCCCACAGCCAAGATCAAGGACTGTCATCCCGGTTAAGTCCTCATTTGGAAAAGGAGATCCGCAGCCATAGCTCCTGTCCTTGATTATTTCCGGAATATCTTTCATAATCTCGTAAAATCGGCTCTTTGTCTCATCAGTACAGCATGCTGATGCCGTCAAAGCCTTGTTGCTGCTTATTTTCTTTCCATAAAAATCCTTAACATACTCAAAAATCTCGCTGTATTCCTTTAATTCTACTGACATCTATACCTCCAAAAATTTGTAATTATATATAAACCAATCACTTATTACTAATCAAAAAAATCATCCCTGAAATTACCGCTGCAACAGGTAAAGTTAGAACCCAGGATAAAAATATATTAATTATGATTCTTGCGTTACCCTGCCTTGTTATCAAGCCGATTCCAAACAGAGATCCGCATGAGACATGTGTAGTCGAAACGGGCATGCCAAAAAGACTTGAAACAATCACAATAGCCCCGGTACACAAATTGGCAGTAAATCCCTGCCCATGTGAAAGAGTAGTTATTTTTTTACCCATTGTGTCAGCAACTTTACCGGCATTAATTATTCCCCCAACAGCTATTAGTAATGACACAAAAATCATGCTACTTTCTAAACCAAAAACACTCCCTGCCAACAAAAGCGCAACCATTTTAGGGGTATCGTTCAACCCTCTTGCAAAACTGACAACTCCGGCACTCACATAATGAAGCGAATCTACAATGAATTGGCTTTGCATCCCAAATAGGACTCCACTATATCGCTGCTCACAATTTTC
>JACQRL010000182.1 GCA_016206485.1 Planctomycetota bacterium
CAGCCAGACTTGGCCTATTTAAGCGCTCACTTCTTAAAGTTTTTAATAAATTTATGTCAGATTTCCAGACTGATTTAGCTCTTCCTCCGGTGACTTCATGTCTTCAAGTTGTTATTTTTTGTAAACGCGAGAGTTTTGAAACGTATTGTAGATTAAATAATAATAGCGCCTCTTCTTCAACTATTCCAAGTTTTTACGAATACTCTTCAAAAAGAATAATCGCTTTTGTAACTAATGAAGAGCATGTGGCACGTCTGTATCACGAAGTCATACATCAACTTATAGACTACTACACGGAGATTCTGAAACAATCCCTCAATCTGGAAAGAAGCTTCTGGCTTCAAGAAGGTATCAGCTCATATTATGAGGCATTAGCTAAAACCGATAAAAGCTACAAACTGGATGATTTTATTAACTGGTCAAGGCTCATTGACTCAAAAGAATGTATGTTTAACATCAATAATTATCAGCCCCTATCAAATATTGTCGGTCTTACAATGAATGAGTATTGGAACTGGTATCATGAAAAGACTAAGAGCGGAGCTAATATTGCCGAGCAGGGAAAATTCTCATATGCCTTGTCTTGGGGATTTGTTTACTTCTTAGGGCATTACAATAACGGAGAATACAGAAATGTTCTATTAAAATGTCTTAAAAAAGAATTTGAAGGAGATTCCTCAAAGAAGTACCTTGAAGGGTTATTTTCAGAGATCCATAAAAAGACTCTATATGAAATAGAAGCTGAATTTAAAAAATTCATTATTAATTTAAACTGATCTTGGTGTCAATTTTTGCTAATACTTACTCTATCTAATTCGAAAGAATATCGTTTAAAAAGATTAAAAATTCCTGTTGAATTGAAATGCACTTCATTAGCGTACCCTACTGTCCTTCGGTTGGCAAAACGAATTAATCCTTATATTCTTACATACCGAAGGAAATTATCTAAGGATAAATATGAATCATTATTAAAATTTTGCAGGTATATAGATGTTGGAAAGCTGGCATATGACCACAATAATATCATTACCTCAAATCACGCTTCAAACATCTCTTTAAAATTATTAAAAAGAAGATTCAAAAAGTCTGTATTAAAGCTCGCATTTAAGTGCAGTGAATCTGGTCTTCTTTCAGCAATATCGATCGCCAGGAACATCAAAAGAAAAAAAATAGTCGTTGCGACAGGATATTATGGAAGACCTACACGGATTCTCTATAGATTGATGGGATCTGAACATATGTATACAGTTGCGAAATCCCCGATTGATTCCAATAGACTTGGAATGTATAGTTATCAACTGCAAAATGAGTTGTACAGATCAGGCTCAATCACTAAAAGAACGAAATTGTTCGGTTTGACAGGACAACCATTGAATCATTCTCTTGGTCCGCTGGTTTATAATATTTTTTTCCGAAGGTTTGATCTTGATGCTGTATATTTTAGAATTTCGGCTGTTACCCCACATGTAATCAAAAAACTGAATAGTTATGTAAGGTTGACTGGCTTTAGTGTGACTTCTCCTATGAAAATGAGCTTTGCTGACACTGTTACGTATGATGATAGGTTTAGTACAGCAACAGGGGTAGTGAACACCCTGCTCTTTCGCGGCAAAAGAATTTTTGGATACAACACTGACTCCCCTGCTTTCATGGATCTATTAAAACATTATGGCATAAGAAATTCCGGTAAGGTTGTTGTACTTGGAAGCGGTGCAACCGCAAGATCTGCTATTTATGCCTGTTTACTCATGAAGATTCCCTGTATTGTTTGCGCCAGGAACAATAAAGATACTGCGGAAATTGGGAAACTGTTTAAAGTAGATTCTATTGAAGCCACGAACATAAGGAAGATTTCCCCTTCAATCATAGTAAATACCGCTTCTTATAGCTCAGACAGCAGCTTTATTGACAAGATTAGTCTCAGTAAGAAAACGATTTTAATAGAATCTGTATATTACCCTGTAATTACCCCGCTAATAGAGCGCGCACGAGCTGCCGGAGCTGATTATGTCCTTGGCACTACCTTGTATGAGTATCAGGCTGTCAGGCAATCAGAACATTTTTTTGGAGCAAAATATTCACAAAACTTTAAAGGAATATGCATGAACGTTATAAGATACTATGTAGAAAGATGCAAAAAAACAAAAAAAGACTTTTTGGGACATCAGGACTTAGAGGAGTTACTTTACGAGAGATTACCCCGCAGCTTGCGCTGAATATTGGTCTGAGTTACGGGGTCTGGCTGAACAAAAATGGAAAAAATAAATCCAAAATATGTATTGGGTTTGATCCGCGGTATGGCGCAGAACTAATTGCTGATCTCGTCAGAAGCGGTCTTAGTGCCACAGGCCATCAGTCATATAATCTTGGAATAGTTCCTACAGGTCAATTTGCATTTACTGTTAGTAATACTGGTTCAGCTGGAGGAGTTCTAGTGACAGGGTCTCATATGCCCCACGATAGAGTTGGAATAATAATTTTTATGGAAGATGGAACATATGCTCCTTTTGAAGTAACAGATGAAATTGAAGAGATATTGCATGGAACAGAAAAGATAGAGTTGGTACAGCTCGATCAGATTGGAAGAACTATGGAGTATCAGGATTTGTTTTCAAGATATGTAAATTTCCTCTACTCTTGTGTCGATACAAACAGGATTTCTAAAAAAAAGTTCAAAATTTTAATTGATCCGGTAAACGGATCATCATGCAAAGTTATCCGTGAAATCTTTGAAAGACTACAGACAGAAGTTTCCATTATAAATCATAATTTTCTTCCAGTACCTAACAGACGTTCGGAACCAACGCCTGAAACACTCGAAGAGGCAAAAAATATAATGAAAGTCATCGGATTTGATCTTGCAGTATGTTTTGATGTTGATGCAGACAGGGCTGTATTCATAGATGAAAATGGAAATATCATTCCACCGGATATAATAGGAGCGGTGTTTGCATTACATATTTTAAGAGCTAATGATATCTGTGTTGTTCCAATAAATTCATCAGGACTTATAAGTGAGCTTGCTGATCGCACTAATTTTAAGTTAAAATATTGTAAGATTGGCCAGCCAGAAACAATAAAAGCTATCAAAAAGTACAAAGCAAGGTTTTCTTATGAGGAATCCGGCAAATACTACTTTTGTAATGATTGTCTGTGGTCAGATGGAATCTTTACTGCTTTCAAGTTACTGGAGATTTTGGCATCTCAGAACAAAACTCTGAGCGAGCTTGTGGAAAAAGTTCCTCAGTATCATCAGATGAAAACATCTGTTGAGATCGACCCTTTAAAACTGGATTTAATCAATACTAAACTGATGAGTGCTTTGGATGAAGAGTTTATGAGCAATAATCATCAACGTGTAGCTATTGACGGAACGAAGCTTATCTTTAGCGATAATTCATCACTAATGGTAAGATTTTCTGGAACAGAGCCATTATTAAGATTATACTGCGATGGAAGAGACCAGGAAAAAGTTAGTACTCTTTTTAACAGAGGGAAGAAGATTTTGAAGCTTGTGTCAAAATGATATCGAAAGTCATTCAATCCGTTCTTATTGTACTTAGCTGGGGAATTATAGTATGCTGCAGCCCTGCTAAATCTGAGGAGGCATTGAGCGAATATAATAAAGCTAAAAAAATTACTGAAAATAATCCGGATACCGCTTTGAAGCTTCTGGATAAGGCGATCGAACTTGATCCAATCTTTCCGCAGGCTTTCCAGCAAAAAGCGCTTATATATGAAAAACAAAATAGGACAGACCTTGCAGAGATCAACTATACCAAAGCTATTGAAGTTTCGCCGACAGATAAATCATCTATTTACTATCATTCACGTGCAAGGTATTACCATCGTAATAAGAAATATGATAAAGCAGAAAGAGATTATAAAATAGCGCTTGAAAACTCATCTTTTGATCCAAACCGTATCTATTATCTCTTGAATTATGCTACTCTTTTAGAAGATACTGAAAGGTATATGGAAGCAATAAATAAATATGCTGAGATTCTTGATTCGGATATTGAGCCATCTCTCCGATCACAAATCCAGTCACGTCTGGTAGAAATTAAACAAAAGATAAAATAACGACAAAAGGTCAATTCGCAGCAAACCTGTAAATCGTTCCTTTATCATACCCCAGGATGTAGATCTCGTTGTCATTATCTACTCCAAAAGATGAGATTCTATCCGGGGCTTTACAAAGGATTTTGTTAGAGATTACGGTCTTGGTTTTTTCATCGTATAAAAGTGCCCAAATGTTTCTGCTTTCGAAATCTCCATATATGTAATGCCCTTCAAGTTGCTTCAAATTGTTTCCTCTGTATACATATCCTCCGGTTACTGAAATTCCGTCATTTCTTCCGAAAGTATGTATGGGTTCTTCGTGTGTAATTTTTTTGTGTTTTTCTTTATAAACCAGCGATCCTTCAAATGCATTCCAACCGTAATTGCCCCCCTTTTTAATAATATCGATTTCTTCGAGCTTCCACTGCCCTACGTCACCACAATAAATAAGCTTAGTTTGATTATCGATAGAAAATCTCCATGGATTCCTTAATCCATATGCCCAGATCTCTTTCTTTGCGTCATGAGAGTTTGCAAATGGGTTATCTGCAGGGATCGAGTAGCTTAAGTCTTTACTTTTTTTATTAATGTCTATTCTGAGAATTTTACCAAGGAGTGAGTCCAGATTTTGTGAATTATTGTGTGGATCCCCTGCTGCTCCGCCATCACCTAATCCTATGTATAGATATTCTTGGTCATCGAATAGAATCTGCCCACCGTTATGGTTGGCATATGGCTGCGAAATTTGCAGGAGGATCCCATTTGAAGAAATTTCTCCCTGATTATCTTCCTGGAATTCCTCTACTACTGTATAAAGTTTTTTCTTTATTGTTCTTGTGTAATAAACATAAAAGAGCTTGTTTTCCTGATTTCGCGGATGGAATGCAAGTGACAAAAGTCCGAGTTCAGTTTGCTCTATATAGTAG
>JACQRL010000183.1 GCA_016206485.1 Planctomycetota bacterium
TCCTTCGCAGTGATGGGAGTGTAGCCGTAAGATCTGAGTTTCGCGGCGGTGACGGGACCGATACAAACCAGTTTGTTAGTTGATAGTTGATAGTTAATAGGAAGATTGTCGAAGAAGCTTTCGACGGTCATGGAGCTGGAGAAAATAATATAAGAAGAATATGGAATATGGAATTTGGGATATCGGGTCTTTGTTATCTTATAAACAACGCATTTTGTCACCTTCAACCCGTGCCTTAGCAGTTTTTTTACAAAGTTTCTGTTATGTTTGTCGGCGCAGGGATAAAAAATGGTTGCTTCTCTTTTGAGTTTTTTAACCAGAAATGGCCCAAAACTTTCAGTTGTATAAGATTTCGGCATATAATGGACTTTCAACTTATAACTTTGAACTGTTCTAGCCGTTTCTTTCCCGATCACGGCGATTTTGATATTTTGCAGGCTTTTTAATCTGTAAGTCCTTAATAAAGCTGTTAAGAATGTTTCAGCCCCATTTTGGCTTGTAAAAACCAGGCAGTCGCTTTCAGACGCAACTTTCAACTTATTACGATCCATTTTCAATTTTTCTATTTTAATCATTGGCTTGATAATTACTTTTGCTCCGAGCTGTCTTAACTTCTTTGCCGTTTGAAATGCCTGCTCCCGCGGTCTGGTCAGCAAAATAGTCTTACCACTTAAGACAGTCTGATAGTCTGACAGTCTGGAAGTCTGACAGTCTGGAAGTCTGGTCGTCCGGCTGTTACGACTCATTGACTCTCAGACTAAAAGACTCAAAGACTCGTAGACTCATAAACTATGTAGATTGATTGGTCCATTTTGGGATTGTTTTTGTAGTCTCTGTCCATCCTTTTGTTGCAAGATCATGGGTTACAGATAAAAGTTGATCTGTTGGCACTCTGATTTGTTCCATAGTATCACGTTCACGTATAGTGACTTTCTTATCCTCTTCAACAGTCTGCACGTCGACCGTCACACAGTAGGGGGTCCCGATTTCATCCTGCCTTCTGTACAGCTTGCCGATCGAGGCGGTGTCATCATAAACGCTGTACCCGATGGAATTCAGTTCATTTCTGAGTTTAGTAGCGAGTTCAACTATGTCATTTCGCTTTTTCAGCAGCGGCAGTACGGCGAACTTTATTGGAGCTAATTCGTAGTGGAGTTTCAAAGCGACGCGAGTTTCATCTTTCACTTTCTCTTCGGTATAGCTGTCAGTCATGAATGTAAGAAACAGTCTGTCTACACCGGCTGCCGGCTCGATAACATATGGAGTAATATGCTTGTTTTGTTCCGGATCGAAGTAGCTGAGCTCCTGTTTGCTGTGTTTTGCGTGCTGTTTCAGATCGAAATCTGTACGGTTCGCTATCCCCTCAATTTCTGACCAGCCGATCGGAAACTCATATTCGATATCAGATGTGGCTTTGGAATAATGAGAGAGCTCATCCTTGCCGTGAGGCCTGATTCTTAATTTGTTTTTGTTTATCCCCAGTTTGGTATACCAGTTAAATCTCTCGTCAACCCAATATTTGTGCCATTTTTCATCGTCTCCCGGCATTACAAAGAATTCCATCTCCATCTGCTCAAACTCTCTTGTCCTGAAAATGAAATTTTTCGGAGTGATTTCATTTCTGAATGACTTCCCCATCTGGGCTATTCCAAATGGAAGTTTTTTGCGGGTGGTAGTTTGCACATTTACAAAGTTTACGAATATTCCTTGCGCTGTTTCAGGCCTTAAATACACACGCGCGCCTTCATCCTCAACAGGTCCCATGAAAGTCCTGAACATCAAATTAAACTGTCTTGGCTCGGTGAGAGTCCCCTTATTACCGCATTTAATGCAGGTTTTTTCTTTGAGTTTCTCAGCAGGAAGCTCATCCTGTCTGAATCTGGCTTTACAGCTTTTGCAGTCGACCATCGGGTCATTAAAGTTTTCTACGTGTCCCGAGGCGATCCAGACCTGAGGGTTCATAAGAATGCTCGAATCAAGGCCGACGATATCCTGTCTGTTGTGGACCATGGATTTCCACCAGAGTTTTTTGATATTATTTTTCAGCTCTACACCCAGCGGTCCATAATCCCAGCAGGAGGCAAGACCTCCATAGATCTCGCTCGACTGGAATATAAAGCCCCTACGCTTGCACAATGACTGCAGTACATCAAAACTTTTGAGCATCAGAACAGTATAACAGTAGACAGAATTCAGTAAACAGTATTGCTAAAACTCATTTTGACTCATCAATACTGGTCTTACCCCATATGATTGGACTGCTGGGAAAAGAATTGTTCATCAGATTTCCTCCACAGATTTCACGAATTCAGTCAGATTTCACAGATAAAATGCTTTAACCGCCAGACTCTCCTGAAAGACCCGTTAATATAGTTTCATGCGCGATAGCGTTTCAAGATCCACGCCCGACGCTCTATGATCTAAGATTTTGCAAAAAAATGGTGTTATGTAATTTATGAGGAAAATAACCTTAGTTTTTGTCATAGTAGGAATACTGTTATTTCTTTTCTATAGGATTAATTTGAAAAGTTCTCAGAAGTCGGTTTCGCATTTAAAGGAGACTACAGAAGTATCTCCTCAGCTGAGTGAAAATATTAATCAGACAGATACAACAGTCTCAACTAAACCCGCAGCAGATGCAGGTGACTTAAAGATCTCGCCGGATGAGAAAATTGATGATAAGGAGAGGGAAGAGGAATGGATTGATAAGGAAGTAACGATATTCGGTAAGGTCAGAGATGGCAGCGGTATCCCTATCAGATTAGAAAAAGGGGTATCGATTTTTTCTCAGTTAAGCTTGTTTGATGACGGCATGAAGTTGATCGGGTTGGAGGCTTGCAATGGGACAAACGATTATTTCAGCAGTCAGGATGCTGGGCTTATCTGGATCATGGCTGATACAGATGCGTCCGGACGTTACGGGATGAAAATTAAATACAAAGTAAGGAGCGGTAATAAACTAAATTTAACTGTGTTTGTTGATACGCAAGTTTCGTCACAGATTCGGAAAAATACTCCCAAGCTGAGAACAGCTCCAAAGCGCTATCTGGCGCAAGAGATCAGCGAAATGATAGAGTCAGATTTGGATTGTGTCATGGGCAGATTGCGTTTTGTAATAACTTTGACAGGGCCGAATCCTCGCGAGGCAAAAATTCTGTTTAGAATAGTATCGGGTGATGAGGCTTTTGCTCACGATGAGGTACATTTAAAGGATATCAATAAATACGCGCATAAATTTGATCATTCTTATGATTTGCCTGTCGGGCTGCCTTTTGATGTGGAGCTCCATTGTTCCGGCTGGAAAAAAAGAACTGAGAATATAACCCCGTTATTGACGAATGAAACTAGAGTTGTTGAAGTTGTAATGAAGAAGATATCTGAAAGAGAATTTATCGGAAAATGTATTGATAAGAACGGAAGTCCTGTCCCCAAAGCTGAGGTTTTATTAAGACAAAAGAACAGCGAGGTTTGGACCGGATTTACATCTGTAACAAATGACTTAGGTGAATTCACTTTTATCGGGATTACTGATCAACTGGCGGATGAAGTTTCAATTACGCTAAAGAAAAACGATTTAACTTTAAAGTGGAGATTCAAAGACATAGATTTATCAGACTCAAAAACTTTTATTGTTGATCTTGAAAAACCGACTCCTGAAGGAGAATGGGAGGAAAGCAGTAATTTTCGATATTAAGATGTCTACGACATCAGCAAACATGTGTGTCCAGCACTCTTAACTCAATCGTTCGATTATCTGTGGAAATAATGAGATATGCGACTGAGCGTCCATTTGGCGATAGGGCGATGGCATTCTTGTATTTATGATCTTCTGAATCCGGAGAGATCTTATTGATCGCGTTGTTGTCAAATACAGTGTGCAGTTCCCACTTGTCAGGCTTTGCCCATGGGTTATTAATAATGGAAATAACCATGTTATTCCCATTACCGGTTTCGAAGTCGTACATTCTGGGAGAATCCCAGTTTTTGAGATTAGTTACTTTTGTAATCTTGCTGTCTTTTGTGTTTATTGAGAACAGATTAAAATCCTGAACAAAATATAATGTTGAGCTGTTACCCCATTTAGGCTGAGTTGTAATCATGTCATAATCATTTGCCTCTTTGCCCTGTGTTATTATAAAGGGGCCAAAGTCTTTTCCCGTGTTTATACTTGCTGTTACTATAATATGTTTGAGTATTTTAAATTCAGTCTCGCTTTTTAATGTTTCATAACGACTGTATGCAATTGCCGTACAATCAGGTGAGAGAACGGCCGGGTGCGCAGATTCATATTTTATTATAAGTCGCGGGGTGAGTTCAGTCTGATCTATAGAGTAAATAAAATACTTGTCTTGTACGTAATGGGCCAGGTCAGCTGATTTCCTGTAATTAACAATTACTTTTCCGTTATCAGAAATTCCCAGAATGCTTATATCATCTGTAAGATTGTATGTGTTATCTCCTTTCATCTCATCTATATGTGACTTTTTCCCGGTTGTAATGATTTCGGCTGAATTGCCGATAGTGGAGATGCAGAAGCTGAGAGTGTATGCTATGTGCCCGTCGCCATATACATAAAAAATCTTAGTATTGTCGAGCCAGCTGAATATTCCGTCTTTTTCTGTAAGTTGTTTGGTTTCTTTGCCGTCCAGAGTTATTCCGTAGATTCCTCTTCCTGTCGCAAAGCTGATCCACTTGTTGTCAGGAGAGAGCAGGAAAGGATAAAGATCGTAATTTTTTTCATTCAGCCGGATTTCTGATGATTTCCTGTCGAATATTTTTGTTGTTTCTTTTGTTTCCGTGTTGTAAACGTAGATTTCATAATCGTTTGTGTATACAACTGTTTTGGAATCAGATGTCCATGCAATCTTGGGATGATTGCCTTTAAAAAGGCAATTTAGACCACTGTTTTCGGCGTGATTGAAATTTACAGTGATTGATATTACAAAGAACAGAAGCGTCATGTTTACTAATTTCACATAAATATAGTGATTATATCATTGAAAGTTAATAGCATTTATCGTCTATTATTTTGTAGG
This sequence comes from Planctomycetota bacterium, assembly GCA_016206485.1. GTDB lineage: Bacteria > Planctomycetota > MHYJ01 > JACQRL01 > SBBU01 > JACQRL01. Next base: position 5,037 of record JACQRL010000183.1, read on the forward strand.
AGGTAGAATATGTCGAGATTTGCCGTTATATTATTTGTTTCAGGTCTGGCAGGATGTAATTATAGTTTCCCGACTATGGAAGAGGTCAGAAGCATCAACAGGCAAAGGCTTCTTAAACTCACTGTCGGGATGTCAAAGACTGACGTGCTAAAGACTATGGGCACAAAAATAGCATTAACATATGAAGGCGAAAGAGTTACTAATCCATATAAAAATGAAACTATGAAAGGTGCTGATGGTCAAACTTATGAAGTTATTTATTACTATACTGACATAGATTCACGCGATCTTATGGTTACACAAGAGGAGCTGACTCCTATAGTTTTAAAGGATGAAAAAGTGGTAGGGTGGGGGCATGCTTTTTTGAAGCAGCAACTTTCTAGTAGCAAGAAGACAGGAAACAGTAGTCAGGATATAGGGAATAAGAAGTAGCTAAGCCCCCTGAAATAAATTCTGTTCCCAATTGAAGGGTCATCGGGTTCAATAGTAAGTAATTTTAATATTGTGAATTATAAATGGTTTGATAGACAATTTTTCCTTTTTTTCGAATAATGTATTATATGTGAGGAAGCAATGTACAAAAAGCACGTTTCTAAACGTCCTTGTATTAAATACTGCTGAAGATATAGTGATTAGGTATTTTATAGTGGTCGATGGAGGTATTTTATGAGAATATTTATGCTTATTGCCGGTTTATCGGCGGTTTCGCTGGCATCAACCGTTGCGCATCAAAATGAGGAGCAATACAACAAGCTTAATTTCCTTTATGATGTACCGGAGATGAAAGCTGCGGCAAAAAAAAGAATGGTTCCTGTTCTGGCGCTTATGGTGTGTGCGGGAGAAGAAAATCTGGGAGTTAAGCTTAACAGGATAGATCAGAATTTTAGAAATACACCTGATCAGGTTGTTGATATGATCCATAAGGAATTTGTTTTGTTCAGAACCACTTTATATTCATTTGTACAGACCTATCGGGTTACTTCTACGTCTTTTATGGTGCTTGATCCTTTCCTGAATGTTCTGATGGGACCTATAAGTCCTTACGAGCCGTTGACTGCTGATTTTGTCGACAGTATTTGCAATTTGTATTCAGATCAGGAGCCGGACTGGCAGGATGGACTTGATGAGTATTTAAAAACTGCCGACAGCAAACAGGTTATTGTCTGCGCATTTGTAGAGAAGGACAAAGCGAATGAAGGTTCAAAAGACAAAAAAGATAAAGACGATGTTATTTACTCAAAGAATTCAAGGGATATTGTAAAGTTGTTATCAAATAAACTTTTCACCGCGCTGCGGGATAAGGTCAAATTTTTTGTAGTCAACTATGTTAAAGGTTCTCCAGAGGCAGCTAAGTGGAAAATTAATGTTGAAGGCACGCTTTTGGTAATAAGTTTTGTCGGTGAGGATGATTACTCAGTTGCTAAAACTTTTATTAGCGCTCCTACTTCGCCATCAGCTATCTATACTGTTTTGGATTCTGAACATAAGAAGCTTGCGACCAAGAGGAGCAAGCGTAATAAAAAATCCAATCGCAATAGTGAGCCCTCTGAAAAAGAGGATAACAACAGCCATTAACTTATTCTTATAAATCGTTCGAGTATTTTATATTCTAGAGGTGATTTATCTGATCACCACCAGAAAGTTCCAGCTCTTTGTATAAATATATCTAATAAAATCAGGTACAAAATTTGAACAGTTATTGTTTATCGTTGTTTGCACCATAAATCGTTTACTATTCTTATTAATTGTTTGATATCAGAGTGATTCTGGGTTGAATTATAGTCAGAGTTATACAGCTTCATCGATATATGTCCATTTTTTATTTTGTTGTAAAGTATTCCAAGTAATTCAGGATCAAATCTTCCCGGGCATTCCTTTAACCATTTACTAATTTTGTACATACATATTTTAGTGTTGAAATATCTGAGGCCATAGCTGGTTCTGTCGACAAAGTCTGCGATTCTTATAATTCTTGATATTAAAGGAATCTCTTTTCCTGCTAAATTGTCTGGATAACCTGACCCGTCAAAACATTCGTGGTGAGATCTTATGTATATTGGGATTTCTCCGAGTCCTCCTATTAAACTGATGATTTGTTCACCGCGGAAAACATGTCTTTTAAGTAGTTCTTTATCATTACTTGAAAGAAATACCTCTGTACTCTTTATTAAAAATTCTGGAAGTCCAGTCATACCTATGTCATGTAAAAGTGCGGTTAGTTCAGCTTTAGCAATGTCCTGCTCATTAGTGAATAGTTCTTTGGCAATTTCTTTTGAAATGTTGGATACGTGTATTGAATGCTCAGTAAGGTAGCTGTTATAATAACCCATCATACTGGTGAGTGCAGTAAGTGTTCCTCTGCAAGTCTCTATGAGATCTCCTTTTACATGTAAAACTTGTTTCTGCAGGTTTTGAACACTAGTTTGGGTCTTTCCTAAAAGTTCGTGTAACTTGATGTTTTCATTTCTCGTTTCATTAAATATTGTATTTCTTGCCGTAACGAAACGATGCTTAAAAATTGCATCTTTGACAAGTTCAGCCATCATCTCGTTTTCTAGTGGTTTTGTATAGATTTTATATATTTGCGCTTTGTTTGCGGCATCAATCATAACATCATAGTCAGTATATCCAGTCATCAGGATTCTTACAGTTAAGGGTGAAATCTCTTTAACTTTTGACAGAAAATCAATTCCTGATATTTCAGGCATCCTTTGATCAGCAATGATGACGGAATAATTTGAGGCATCAAGATCGTTAAATGCATTTAGAGGAGATGTATTTGTAGTGAGATCTATATCTTCACAGTTCAATGACCTTTGGAAAGCTTTGAGCATATTCTCATCATCATCGACAATCAATACTTTTTTCTTATTCAGCACATCTCCTCCCTATAAAACTTATCTACTCAGCTTATTTAATAATCTGTTCGAATATCACTGCACATCCGGGTGTTCTTGCTAGTTGGTTCGTGACCATTGGGATCATTTTCAAAAAGAATTCTTTGTTCAATATTTTGCATTGAGCGTAATTCACCTCATTGAAATTTTGTATAGTTCTTTCAAGTGTTGGAACAACATCATATGGTAGGATGGTAGTTACGTGGGAATCATTCAATGGTTTAGGTAATTTTGGATAAAGTAGTTCCAATGATTTATTGTAAAAGATGATTTTTAAATCATTGTTGATGTATACAACAGGGTAAGGAAGATGCAAAAGCACCTTTTCGTGCATATGCAAACTTTTTGATTTAACACTTAATAATGTGATTAGTTTTTTGTTGGTTTGTTCCAGAGATCTGTTATGTAATTTTATATTGGTAGAAAGTTCTCTATTTTGCTTTATTGTGTTGTAATGAGCTATCGCTTGTGTGATTATGAGGTCAATTTCTATGTCGTTCCAAGGTTTTTGTATAAATCTGTAAATTTCTTGTTTATTTACTGCTTCTAGAATTACATCAATGTCTGCAAAGCCAGATAAAATCAACCTAACGGATTCAGGATTAGTTTGTTTGACCCGCTGAAGAAACTCAATGCCGGACATATCAGGCATTTTGTAGTCGGCGATTATGACTTTAATTTCCTTTTTGCAGAGTGTATAAAGCGCGTTATTACATGTGTTGGCTACGAGTAAATTATATGGTTTGCTTTCTAGTAATCTTTTCAGTGAGTTTAAAACATGTTTTTCATCATCGACAAGTAGAACATTATTAATTTGCATTTAAACCCACCTTATTGTTTACAGGGATGTAAACAGTGAATATAGTTCCCTTTCCTATCTGACTATTAACATCAATCTTGCCATCATGCTTTGCAATGATGTTGTATGATATGAAAAGCCCGAGACCTGTTCCTTTTCCGACAGGTTTGGTAGTAAAAAATGGCGTGAAAAGTTTTGGAATATTGTCGCGTGGTATCCCGATTCCAGTATCGCAAAATCTGATTTCTATCTGATTATTTACATATGCAGTCTCAATTGTTATTATCCCTCTTTTATCTATTGACTGAATTGAGTTTAGTAGGATATTGACAAATACTTGCGTTATTTGTGATTGATAGCAGGTGATAAGAGGGATTTCACCATAATTTACTTTTACTTCACATTTATATTTAAGCTCATTTTTTAGTAAATTTAACACTGATTTGAGCATCTCGTTGATGTTAGTTTCTTCTTTCTGCAGATTACTTGTTCTGGTAAATATTTTGAGTCCATTTACTATTTCTATTATTCTTTCAGTACCATCGAGCGATTCATTAAGTATATTGTCGAAATCATTTAGAAAATTTATGACTTTTTGTTGTTCAGATGATGTGACTGTAGATTCTAAATTGTCGTAATTGTTGTTCCTTGTATTATTTACATTTATGGATTTTTGTAATAAGCTGTTATATTGTTTTAAGTGGTTGAGATTGCATTTAATAAATCCAATAGGATTGTTTATTTCATGTGCTATGCCTGCTGAAAGCTGGCCGATTGAGGCCATTTTTTCTGACTGGATTAGCTGTAATTGCGTTTCTTGTAAATGTTTATTTAAACATTCTAGTTCTTTAGCGCGTGCATTTAGCTCGTCTAGAGCCTTTTGTTTTTCGAACTCAATTTGTTTCTGACAAATGAACTTTCCAATGCTTTGAGACATTAATTCTATAAGCTCTTTTTGGTATCCACTGAAATTTATATGAACATTAGGGTTGGAAGAATAAAATATGAGTATACCGCAAGCTACTCCATTATTAAAAATAGGTGTTGAAATAAATCTTCCCATTTCTATGTCAAATGAGCGGGTATTCATGATCCCTATGAGTATTTCCTGCCCCGAAGAACAGGTGGATATCGCCATTTTTTTCAATAATAGCGGAGAAGAGCAAAGAGAATCATTTAGTTGCATTCCACGTTCTAGGTGGTCATCCGTTCCTCTATAGTAATTCAGATACACTTTGTCACCTTGAACGGTGCAAAGTATTACATTTGGTACGCCAAAAATCTCTCGACCTGTATCAAGATAATCTTGGTATAGATGCTCGAGGCTGGTGTGTTCAGTGATGTTAAGATGATGCAGTTTTCTTAGACACAAACTAAATTGCTCCAGTTCCTGTCCTGTTCTTAGTAGTTCTTTTTTTGCCTGTTCTCGCTCGGTTATATCTCTGATGATACCCGCAAAGAATCTATTCTTATTGGACTCCCAGGTATTGACGCAGATCTCAACCGGGAACTCGCTTCCGTCCTTGCGCAATCCGCTTACCGCAACTACCCTTCCAAGAATTGTTGCTTTCTTAGTTTCTATAAGTTTTCTGAAGGTTTCATCATGTGCATTTTTATATTTTTCTGGCATTATAATAGTTAAAGGTTTTCCAATTATTTCTTCTTCTGAGTATCCGAACATGTTGCTGGCGCCATTGTTCCATGAAATTATTTTGCCTTCGCGACCCGCAACTATAATTGCTTCTGTGGCAGTTTGTGTAACAGCGCGAAACCTATTTTCGCTCTCAATTAATGCAGACTCTATTTCTTTTCTTTCGCTGATATTCTTAACAAAACAATAATTTCCAATAAATCCTCCTTTTGTGCCGGAGTTTTTTACAAGGACAACTTCTGAATAGCAGATTGCTCCACTTTTTCTAATGTATCTTACTTCAACAGTAGCTTTTCCGGCTTTGAACATTTTTATATATGCCTTCATTGCCTTTCTTATATCATCTTGATGTACTATTTTACGCCAGTCCATACCGATGATTTCATTGTGTGAGTATCCGATGAGATCACTAAAAACTTTATTGGAATATTCATAATTTCCTCTTGAATCGAGTCTTGAAATTCCCTCAGCTGCATTAGTGAGCACAACATATTCCATTCTAAGTTTCTTAAGGTCATTCAGTTCCGTTGTATCTTCGCCAGAGCAGAGTAGCCCATCGATTTTTCCTTCTTTATCTTTTAGAATTGTATAATTCCACAAAATGATCAATGACTTATCTTTTGATTTCACTTCACTTTTAACTGACCTTGGAGTAGTGATACTGCCAGACATTATTTTATTGAACAGTAATTTTTCGTTTTCTTTCATGTTTTCGGCAATGAAAGCATTAAACCACTCTTTTCCAATTATTTCGTTGTAGTCACAACAAAATACATTACAAGCCTTGTTGTTAGCAAATGTTATCGTTCCAGTTTTATCTAGAATCAATATGATGCTATTAGATACATTTAGGTAGAAGCGAGCCAGCCCTTCCTGATAGGAGAGGTCTTTCTTTATTGATTCAAATTTTTCCGTCTGATGTAATCGGGATTTAGCAATAAAAAAAACAAGTAGTAGAATTGCCGCGATGATAAGAAGACCCCATGTGCCTGTGTTTAAAGGTTTTATAGTCAGGTATAAGGCTGTTGCAAACGATAGAATAGCGAATATCAATAGAATAATGAGCGGTTTTTTTTCGTGAATTAAAGTTTGTGTAGACAGTAGGTTCTTTTTATTCAGTGAACTCATTAAATTTTCAATCCATCCCATATATACATTCCTTCAACAAATATTCTCTTTTGCCGAGGTGTGTTATTTAAAGTCGTGGTTCAATAGTTGCTCCAGCACAATAATGTATATATAGGTTAGTGACTCTAGGTCTGGAGCTCTACCTAGAGTTGCAGGAATCAAATGGGGTAGAGTTTTACCTCTTGGTTTTGTCACTTTCAAGGTCTTTGTCATGTTTGAATCTGGGTTCTCATTGTTTTTGCAGATATGGAGATTGCTGATTCAAGTTGTGTCAGCAGCCACTCTGGTTCGAAAGGTTTTTCAACAAATCCATTGCATCCAAGTTTAACTGAATTAAAAAGGGTATCATCATCCTGTAATCCGGTAACAATTACAATTGGAAGTGTCGGATGCAATTCTTTAAGTTGATTCATAAGTTGCAATCCGCTGACTTCAGGCATCATTATGTCTATTATTACTGCATCGAAATTATAATAATCAGCAAGTTCTAATGCTTCTTTGCTGTTATGAGCAGTTATCGTAACGTATTTAGCTTTACCAAGGCAACGTACCATCGAATTAAGTATTAGTTGATCGTCATCTACGCATAAAATAAATTTTTTCTTCATTTTGTTATTTTGCTTCACCTTCATTAATTCCAGATTAAGTTAAAACATTCTTGCTGACAAGTTGTGTAATTTTCTGCAACAGGCGGTTTTCATTAATTGGTTTTTCAATATAGTCATCAGCTCCTAATTCAAGCGCTTTTGTAATTTCATGCTTAGGCATAGCAGATATAACTAAAATTTTGACGTTCAGATTTTGGTTGATTTCTCTTATATTTTGAATGACTTCATGTCCGCCAAGACCTGGCATTTTCAAATCAAGTAAGATTATATCAGGTGCAAATGTCGTAGCGAGTAATCCGGCATGAAATCCATTCAGCGATATCTGTGTTTCATATCCTTCTCGCTTCAATACTCTGCAGATAGACTTTGAAAATCTTGGTTCGTCATCGACTACCAGAATTCGTAAATGCTTCTTTCTGAATTCTTCGGGGAAGGGCATCCTGTTTTCGTTTAGAAATCTTTTAAATTCATCTATAGGAACCCTGTTGTCTCCTCTTCCTGGTAGTTTATATGATTTCAGATATCCCTGTTCTATCCAACGAAGTACGGTTTTTATCGTTACTTTACAATACCTGGCCAAATCACCTGTTGTTAAGATCCTGTCCCCTGACATATCACCTCCACATTGATCTTATGATGATTTTTTTTGTCTGAAATGTCAAGAAATATAAGATATCTATATAATATAAAATATCTATGTTATCCATAAGTTTGAAAAATCAATCAAAAGTTAACAAAAGTGTATAAGAATATTACACGATGTGATAATTACACAGGACATGATTTTGTTGACAGAAAAGAGGAAAGATATTGTTCCCATGAGAAGAGGAAACTTATTCAAAAGTCTACAATTACAGAATTTAAATATTTATAATTAGATTCCATATTATGATACGTAGCAGTAAACTTCTTTTAAATCCTTTTCTTGGGTTACATTCAAGTCCGGTAAAATCAATCTTGATTTTTCTTTTTATCGTAATTGCATACGTTATTACAGCAAAGATCGGATTTATTTTTGCTGCATATCCAGGTAATGTGACAGCTGTTTGGATTCCTTCGGGTATAGCGTTATCAATAATATTAATAAAAGGAAACACCGCGTGGCTGGGAATATGGTTAGGATCATTTCTAGTAAACGAGTGGTATTACTTAGAATCAGCAAGTTCATTATATTTATCACATTCATTGGTGTCATTTTTTATTGCTACAGGGTCAACATTGCAGGCGATAGTTGGAGCGCTGCTTATTAACAAATTTACTTCTACAGCTTATCCATTTGATAGAGCTGCTGATGTGTTTAAATTTGGTTGTATAGAAATGATATTTTGTACTATTGCCGCTTCGTTTGGTGTAACATGCTTGTTGTTGAATAAGTTTATAAATATCGAAAGCTACAGACATATATGGTTTACTTGGTGGATTGGTGATCTCATTGGTATTTTAACCGTAACACCAGTAGTTCTTGTAGTACGAGAAAAGTTGAGGACTCTACAAGATAAAAGAGTTATTTCATTGATCGATCTGATTTTTTTTTCATCAGTGATTTTAGTTTGCCTAACAATATTCGGCTCTCAATCATCTATTAGTCTGAATCATTTCCCAGTTTGTTTTTTACTGTTTCCATTTATAACTCTTGCTGCATTCTATAGGGGTCATATTGGTGTTGTGATAACAGTCATTACCGTGACTTGTTGTTCAATATATGCGACGATCAGCGGATACGGGCCGTTCGTTCTGGCCGAAGTGAGTAATTCGTTGTTATTGGTTCAGGCATTTGTAGGTACGATAACAATAACTGGCCTTACACTTGCAGCTAGTTTGTTGGAACGTAAAAAGATTGAATTAAAACTCAAGAGATCTGAGGAAATATACAGATCAATTGTGCAACATGCCCCTGTGAAGATTATTATTTGTGATAATGAGGGGAAAATAGTATTTATTAATCATGAACTTTTTGGGATATCAGTAGCTGATCATCTTGATCAAAACATATGTAAACATGTAGATCCTGCATTCCAGCAGATTGTACAACATTCGATAAATAAAGTTTTTAGAACAGAAAAGGCTGTAGAGTTGGAATTTAAGGCAAAAGACAGTATTAATGCTGCCGCTATGTCTTATTATTATGCTAGGATTGGTCCAGTTAAGTTTAATGGCATAACTAACAGCGCTGTTTTATTCATAGTTGATATAACCAAGAGGAAATATGCTGAAGAAATGCTCATGACTGCACAGGCTGAACTTGAACATAGAGTTGTGGAAAGAACGCGTAAATTCATGATCGCGAATGAAAGTCTTAAGAATGAAATTATCGAAAGAAAAAAAATTGAAGAAACCTTGCAGCGTAATCAACACCGACTTAAAGAAGCTGAGTTTATAGCACATGTTGGATCATGGGAATGGGATATACAAAGAAATATTGTGACGTGGTCAGACACACTTTTTGAGATGTTCGGATATAAGCCTCAATCACTCCAAATAACATTTGATAAAGTTATGGAAAGTGTTGTTCCTGAGGATGTTAACAGAGTAAGAGATGCGTTTAAGAAAATGTTGCAATTGAAAATTCCCGGCATGACAAATGGGCTAGCACTCGAATTCTGTATAAATGTACAAGATGTAGGCAAGCGATATCTGAGAAGCGAATGCAGAGTCTTTGTTAATTCAGATAAGGCAGTTTTAAGGATTATCGGTGCTATTCAGGATATAACAGATCAGAAACATGCTGAAGAAGAACGCCAACTTATTAATGCCAGGGTATTACAATCTCAAAAGCTGGCATCAGTAGGACAACTTGCGACGGGTATTGCACATGAAATCAATAATCCGATCTCTTATATTCTTACGAACCTCAATACAATATGTAAGTATATAAAAACGATCAAGCCAGCTATTGAAAGCAGGGTAGCAATTGAGCAAGAATCTGTATTGTCAGCCGATGTAAAGAACGTTAAAACTGATAATGTTTATCTTAACGTAACTGATTTGAGAAAATTGTTTAAAGAACTTGCGGAGGCTGTTGAGGAATCAAAGGAGGGGGCGTTGTTGATTTGTTCTATCGTACAAAATTTAAAAGAATTTTCACATGCCGGAAGTGCTCAGTTAATTTCTTGTGATGTAAATAAAGAAATAGAAGTTGCTTTGAAAATCTGCCAGAACACTCTTAAGTATAGAGCGATAATCACTAAATTTTATGGAAAATTGCCAAAAATTTATTGTTATTCTCAACGGCTTCGCCAAGTTTTTGTTAATCTGCTTATGAATGCAGTACAGGCATTTGAGGATGGAAAGAGAGGATCAATAATTATTACGACTCAATCGACAGAAGATAAAGGTATTTTAATAAGTATAAAAGATTCAGGTAAAGGGATCCCTAAGGAGCAGATACAAAGATTGTTTGAGCCATTTTTTACGACTAAATCTGTCGGAAAAGGTACAGGACTTGGACTGTATGTTGTGTATAATATTATTAAACAACATAATGGAACAATAGAAGTAAGGTCAGCTGTTGGTAAAGGCACTGAGTTTATTATTATCCTTCCCAGACGTTCTTTGAAAGAGATGCAAGTTTCATCTGTGTCTAACGAAAGTCTACCGAAGTAAGAAATCAGGAGTCTAGAGTAAAAAGTCAGTGTTGCCGCCAAGCAAATGTATCCTGTGTCTCATATACTATGCAATGCACTGAATACTGTTTTTTTTGTATTTGCATTGCCCCTATTCCTGATTACTGTATACTACGTACTGGGTATTGATTTGTTGGAGGTTTCTATGTCAAAACGAATCGCGGTCATTCTTTCAGGTTGCGGGGTTAAAGACGGGAGTGAAATCCATGAGGCGGTGTTGTCATTGTATTTTCTGGATAAATATGGGGCGCAGATAATTTGCGCGGCTCCGAATAAAGAACAGACTGTAGTAACCGACCACGTTACCGGTAAGTCGATATCTGAAAAAAGAAATGTGCTTGTCGAATCTGCAAGGATTGCCCGCGGTGATATAAAAGATCTAAAGACACTCAGCGCTAAAGATGTTGATGGAGCGCTTCTCCCGGGAGGGTTTGGAGCTGCTCTGAATCTGTCGACTTTTGCGAAAGATGGAGCCGATTGCTCGGTTGATTCTGAGGTCGCGAGATTTTTGAAGGAGATACATTCTGCGAAGAAACCTATAGCTGCGCTTTGTATAGCTCCCGCGGTGATTGCTAAGCTATTTGGGGCTGACTATAAAGTTAATGTGACAATCGGAAATGATCCCGGTACAGCTTCAGCGCTTCAGAAGATGGGGGCGGTTCATACCAACAAACCTGTTGATGATATTGTCGTGGATAAACAAAACAAAATAATCACGACTCCATGCTACATGCTTGCTAACAGCATCAAGGAAGTTGCCATTGGAGCGGAAAAGACGGTTAAGGCACTGCTTGAATTAGTCTAACGAGTCTGCTTAGTCGGAGAGTCTATAAGTTAAAGAGTCAAGATGATTTAATTTTCATTCTTGTGATCAGCTATTTTTCGCAGGGAAAAACGTCTAAGTAATTGACAGTCGATAAGCGAGTGTTGTTAGGAGGCGATATGAAAATTCGTTCAGCTTTGGTTCTTGTGATTATGTTGTTTCAGATCACTGGTTTTACCTTTGAAAAAGAGAAAAAAAGTACAGTAAGGACTGAAGAGGGGGTTGGTCTTACAATCTATAGCAGTCCAAATGCCACACAAAATCCATATTATGACAGATATGGACGCTATATAACAGGTCCGCAGGGCTATGCGGTGGTCAAGGAATGGAGAAAGATCAAACTGAATAAAGGGACAAATGAGATCAGGTTTCAGGATGTTGCAAGTTCAATAGATGCTACGACCGTTTATTTTAAATCATTAACCGATCCTGACGGGACAACTGTTGTCGAGCAGAATTATGAGTATGATCTTGTTGACGCGAATAAAATTCTGAGGAAATATATAGATAAAGAGATCACAATTGAATCAAAGGCGAAAGGGCTTATAAAAGGGACTCTTTTGAGCATAGACAATGGCCCGATGGTGCTCAGGGTGGACAACGAAAAGGAACCTATACAGATACTTTACAATTATGAACTGTTGGGGATCAAACTGCCGAATCTTCCGGGTGGTCTCATTACAAAACCAACCTTGGTATGGATGCTTGATGCTGCAAAAGAGGGAGAGCATCTTGTCAAGGTGACATACCAGGCGTCCGGGATAAGCTGGAACGCTGATTACACAGCTGTAATTTCGAAAGATGATAAGTTAGTCGATCTGTCAGGTTGGGTGACTATCAACAACCAAAGCGGAGCGTCTTATAATGAATCTAAACTTAAGCTTGTAGCAGGTGACGTTAACAGGGTTGCTCAACAAGGTGCGGTAAATTATGCAAGAGACGAGTCGTTTAAAGCTTCAGCAGGAGGAGCAGACGCCGGCTTTGTTGAAAAGCCATTTTTTGAATATCATCTTTATACACTTGGAAGAAAGACGACATTGCAGAATAACTCCATAAAACAGATAGAGCTTTTTGCCCCTGTCGAGAAAGTTCCTTTGAAGAAAATATTTATCTACAATGGTTTGAGAGGTTACTACTATGGTGGGTACACAAATGAGGATCAGAATTTTGGCGCGACTTCAAACAAAAAAGTTGATATCTATGTAGAATTTGAAAACAAAAAGGAAAA
>JACQRL010000197.1 GCA_016206485.1 Planctomycetota bacterium
AAGTTAATGAACAAATTTATCTATAAACATTTTTCAGTTCTTTCAATCTATCGTCGGAAACCTGTTTATACTCGAAAGGCTCCATCATAAAAAACCCTCTTCCATGCGTCTTAGATCTTAAAGAATCCGCAAATCCAAACATCTCAGAAAGCGGGGCAATACCATCTATTAAGCTCTCTGTTTCACCTTTTTTCAGATCTTTTACGACAACATTTCTGGAATTAAGGTCATTGAGCACATTCCCGATGTATTCCTCAGGAACAGATATTGAGATCTTCATAAAAGGTTCAAGCAGAGTCATTTGCGCGTTCTTCATGGCAATTTTAACAGCATTGGTTGATGAGATTGAATAACCGATCTCGTGGGAAAACTCATTCATTCTGACTTCCTTGACTAAACATTTCGCATTAATTACCTGATATCCTATCAATTCGCCAGACTGCAGGGCACCTAAAACAGCATTAGTAATTACCTCTTTGAATTTATCAGCTTCCCTGCTTATGGAAGGCAAAAACTCTGCGACCGGATGGAATGTTGTATTATCAGGAATAAGGTCAATACCAACAGCTCCATATATATTTTGATCGTGCAATTTTGAACTATGCTCATTAAACCCGCTAGATTTAGACAATATTGTTTCTTTGTAAGAGACCATTGGTTTTCCTATTTTGATTGCTACTTTAAAATCTTCCTGTATCCTTCGCGATATTATATGTAAATGGAGTTCTCCCATACCTGAAATAACCATCTGATTTGTCTCTGTATTGAAATTGTATTTAAAGGTTGGGTCATCAAGTCTGATCTTTTCCAAAACTTCAAGCAATTTATCTTTGTCGGCAGACGATTTTGGTTCTATTGATGATGAAACCACTGATGCGGGAAAAGTGATTCCTTCAAGCATTATTTTGTTGTTTGAAACAAGTGTATCCCCGGTCCTTGTATGTTTTAAATTGCTAAGAGCTATTATATCACCTTTTGTAGCAAACGCAGAAGTCGTCACTTCATCTGCGTGGACCTTGAAAATATTTCCGATCCTTTCATGTTTATCACTTCTGGGATTGTAAAACTTGTCACCCTTTTGGACCTTTCCGGAGTAAATTCTTGCGTAAGAAGTAGTAGTGTGGAGATCGCAGAAAGTCTTAAACACCTACAAAATAGTTTCCTTTTCAGTATTAAGATCGATTATCTTATTTAGTTCTTTGGCATATACTTTTGCAGTCACAGTAAGACGGTCGAGAGGGGAGGGGAGAAAACTATTTACCCCATTTATAATTGGCTGAACGCCTTTATTCTTAAGTGATGAACCTGCATACACTGGAATTATCCTGCTTGCAAGAGTAAGTCTCCTTATGGTTTTCAACATTGCATCAGAGGAGATTTCCCTGCACTCGATAACATCTTTGAGCGTGTCATCATCAAACTTGCTCAAATTATCCAGCAGTATTTCTTTCCAGTACTGAAAGTATTCCAGTTGCGAAGGTTCGATCTGGCCGGTAGATATTGTCACACCCTCATCCTTGTCATCAAAATACAGACAGTTCGCATGAATTGTATCTATAACACCAACAAATTGATTTTCTTTGTACAGCGGTATAGTTATTGGAATAAGGGTACAATTCAGCTTTGTAGAAATTTCGTGGAAGACTCTTTTATAATCGCTGCCGTTCCTGTCGAGCTTATTAATATAAACTATACGAGGCAGTTTATATCTATCTGCCTGTTTCCAGACAGTTTCAGACTGAGCCTGAACTCCGGCAACTCCGCAAAAAACTATTATCGAGCCGTCCAAGACGCGCAGAGAGCGTTCAACTTCGGCAGTAAAGTCAATATGTCCGGGTGTATCAATAATATTTATCTGATAGTTATCCCAGTAGATTGTTGTTACCGCACTGAAAATAGATATTCCCATCTCTCTTTCGAGTCTATACCAATCGGTAGTCGTTGTACCTTCATCAACATATCCAAGATTATGAATCCTGCCTGAGTAAAACAAAATACGCTCAGTTGTGGTTGTCTTGCCGGCATCAATGTGGGCAATAACTCCAACATTTCTGATCTTCGAGATATCATCCATAGCAAAATATTACATTAATACTCTATAGTCGAAAGGATAAATGAATTAGTAAGACAAATGAGCGAATGCTCTGTTCGATTCAGCCATTTTATGGGTATCTTCTTTCTTCTTTACCGCATCACCTTCACCTTTATACGCTGCAAGCAATTCATCTGCGAGTTTTATTGCCATGGGTCTGCCTTTTTTCTTTCTGGCAATTTCTATAATCCACTTGATTGCATAGCTTAGACTTTTATTAAATGGGACCTCAACAGGAACCTGATATGTAGCTCCACCAACTCTTCTGGATTTTGTTTTTAAAGTAGGTCTGGAATTATCAAGGGCTTTATTCAAGACATCTTCCGGCTTAATGTCTTTAATCTGCTCGGAAATTATATCCATCGCATTATAAAAAATCTGTTGAGCCCGTGTTTTCTTGCCATCAGACATTAGACTGTTTATCAATTTTGCAATTACAGCTGAATTGTAGACGGGATCAGGCTGCTTATAACGGGCAAGCAACGGTTTATAATGTCTAGGCATTTACATTATCCTTGTGTTTTTGGCCTTTTTGTGCCATATTTAGATCTTGATTTTCTGCGCGGGTGAAATCTGCCTTGGTCAACAGGTGCACAATCATATTTACCTCTGACTATGTGGTATCTGACACCAGGAAGATCTTTTACTCTTCCTCCGCGGATCATTGCAATTGAATGTTCCTGAAGATTATGTCCTTCTCCGGGAATGTACGCTGTTACTTCATATCCATTTGAAAGTCTTATCTTTGTGACCTTTCTGAGGGCTGAATTAGGTTTTTTTGGTTTAACAACTTTTACAACGAGGCATACACCTTTCTTGAAAGGATTTCCGGCAAGGACAGCTCCTCTGCTTCTATTGACCTTCCTCGTCCGAGGCCTTTTCATTAACTGATTGATAGTTGGCATAGCGTAATACTTTACTAAGCAACCACCTCAGTTTCAACTTCTTCTCGCACTAGTGGTGTAAGCATATACCTCTGATAACCGGTGCCGGCAGGAACTAAATGCCCGATTATTACGTTTTCTTTCAGCCCCTTTAGCTCATCTCTTCTGCCTCCAATAGCTGCTTCTGCAAGTACTTTTGTAGTTTCCTGGAAGCTAGCAGCTGAAATAAAGCTTTCTGACTGTATTGCAGCCTTAGAAATACCAAGAATCAGCGGTTCAAATGTACCGGGCTTATTCTTTTGCTCTCTCATCTTATCATTTTCCAGCTTAACAAAATGCCTATCTACAATCGCTCCTTTGAGAAATTTCGTGTCGCCTGCGCTCTTTATCATGACCTTTCGCATCATCTGAGCGATTATAATCTCAAAGTGCTTGTCATTGATTTTAACACCCTGAGACATGTAAACAGATTGCATTTCATTTAACAGATATTCCTGTAGAGCCTCCTCTCCTTTAATCTTAAGGAGTTCCTTTGGTACAAGAGGTCCTTCAACAAGCCGATCTCCAGCCTTAACAGTATCTCCTGTTCTAACTTTTAACAACCTGCCGGATGGGACTTCATGTCTGACTTTAGCTGCTGTCTGCGGGTTTCGGATTAGGATTTCTCTTTTACCGCGTTTCTTTTCGCCGAGTTCAACTATTCCATCGATCTTTGCAATGACAGATGGATCTTTTGGAGTTCTTGCCTCAAACAACTCAGTTATACGCGGAAGACCTCCAGTGATATCTTGTGTGCTTCCTCTTCCTCTGGTGTACTTAGCCAAAACCTGTCCTGAACGGACATGCTGACCTTCATCAACTTCAATAATTGTTCTTTCCGGAAGAGGATGAAATTCAAGTGGATTTCCTTGCTTATCCTTTAACACGATATGTGGCTGCAAATCGCCTCTATGTTCTATTGTAAGTTTTCTTACAATCTTCGGGTTTTTGGGATCGTGCTCTTTTTTAAACGTCTTATTTAGATACAAATCTTCAAATGCTATGTAGCCATCGTTGGATGAAACTATAGGTATATTATGCGGATCCCATTCAACTATCTTGTCTCCTTTCTTGACCTCAGCATTCTCTTTGAGAAGAACATTCGAGCCTATTAGGGGTTCAAGCTCATCAAGCAGCCTGCCTTTATCATCAACTATTTGTATTTTACCGCCTCTATTGATTACAACCAACTTGCCTTCAAAAGTTGAAACTTTAAGGCCCACAAATTTTACTGCGCCAGACTGTTTTGTGTACAGAACAGACTCAGATGCCTCTCTGACTGCGACTCCACCGATGTGGAATGTTCTCATTGTCAGTTGTGTTCCTGGCTCACCGATTGATTGCGCTGCAATGATTCCGACTGACAGGCCTTCCTCTACCAGCTTCTTTTTGGAAAGGTCCATTCCATAACACAAGCAGCATATACCGAAAGGTGCCTCGCATGTAAGAGCAGAGCGAACCCTGATGTCAGTATATCCGAGCTTCTCAATTCTCTTTGACATTGTTTCTGTAATAAGCTCATTTTCGCGTACTATGACCTCATCTGTAACAACATCCGTAATTGTGTATCTTGAAACACGACCATATACCGCTTCACTCAATGTAATTTCTAATTTGTTTCCTCTGTATACAGCGCTTTTATTAATACCTCTTAATGTTCCACAGTCATGTCTGCTTATGATTACATTCTGCGAAACATCAACTAATCTTCTGGTAAGATATCCAGCATCAGCTGTTTTAAGTGCTGTATCAGCAAGACCTTTTCTACCGCCATGTGTAGATGAGAAGTATTCAAGGACGTTCAGTCCCTCAATGAAACTCCCAATAACTGGAGTTTCTATGATCTCACCTGATGGTTTGGCCATCAATCCTCTAATTCCACTCAGCTGTCTTACCTGATCTATACTTCCTCTCGCACCAGAATTGACCATCAAATATAGTGAGTTGAGCACATTTCCTTTTTCCAGCTGCGCCTCAAAAGTTTTCACAAGCTCGGCCGTTATTTTTTCTCGAGCAGCAATCCAGACATCAACAATCTGGTTATAACGTTCTCCGGGTGTTAGCAGACCCTCTTGATATGCATTCTCAATCTCCTTAACCCGATCCTTGGCTTCATTGATAATAACTGTTTTTCTTTCAGGAACAATCGGATCTTCCTTTGAAAGTGACATCCCTGAAATTGTAGCATATTTAAATCCAAGTTCTTTAATATCATCGAGCATCTTAATAAGCGAGTGAAGACCACATTTATTGTAACATTCTGAAACAAGCTGGTTAATTTTCTTTTTACTGAATACGAAATTATAAAATGGCATGCTTGGTGGCAGGATTTCATTGAATACAATTCTCCCTATGGTTGTATCTGCCAGGATTTCGGATGATCCGTGCTTGGTCTGTACCTTTGTATCAAAAGTTGAAAATACATCCTTATTTATCCTGACCTTAATCATCGCCTGCAAATCAACTAATCCATTATCATATGCTGCAATGGCTTCCATCGGACTGGAGAAAAATTTGCTTTCACCTGTACGATTTCTCATCTGTAAAGTCAAATATGATATACCGCATACTATATCCTGAGCAGGGGTCATTACCGGGCTCCCATCTCGCGGGGAGAAAATGTTCCAAACTGAAAGCATTAATGTCTTCGCTTCAAGTTGTGCTTCGAAAGACAATGGTAAATGTACAGCCATCTGATCACCGTCAAAATCTGCATTAAACGGGGCACAAACAAGAGGATGCAACGTGATTGCATCTCCTTCGATCAAAACTGGCTGGAAAGCCTCTATACCCATTCGGTGAAGGGTAGGGGCTCTGTTAAGCAGAACAAATTTACCCTGAATAACATCATCAAGAATATCAAAGACAATTTCATCTTTTTTTGCAATCATTTTCCTGGCGCTTGGAAGTGAATCTACAATGCCTAATTCTTTCAGTCTTTGAATAATAAACGGCTGAAACAATTCCAAGGCAATTTTCTTTGGAATACCGCAAGTATGCAGTTTAAGGCTGGGGCCTACAACAATAACTGATCTTCCGGAATAATCGACTCTTTTACCGAGTAAATTTTCCCTGAATCTGCCTTCCTTTCCTTTAATAATATCCGACAAAGATTTGAGAGGCCTGT
This sequence comes from Planctomycetota bacterium, assembly GCA_016206485.1. GTDB lineage: Bacteria > Planctomycetota > MHYJ01 > JACQRL01 > SBBU01 > JACQRL01. The sequence continues at coordinate 6,143 of JACQRL010000197.1, forward strand.
TATTTGCAGCAAGTACAGGTCTTCTGCATCTTGTATTATCAAAGAGCGCATCAACTGCCTGTTGCAGCATTCTTTTTTCATTTCTTATGATTACATCAGGTGCGTTAAGTTCAATAAGTTTTTTCAATCTATTGTTTCTGTTGATCAATCTTCTGTACAGATCGTTAAGATCACTTGTTGCAAAAACACCACTATCAAGCAAAATCAAAGGTCTTAGCTCAGGCGGTATTACCGGAACGCATGTTATTATCATCCACTCAGGTTTATTACCGGAAACCAAAAACTTTTCAAGTATCAAAAGTCTTTTTACAAGTTCTCCGTATGCGTGTTCCGAAACAGTGATCTGGAGCTGTTTTCTGATTTCTTCTGTTATCTCATCAAGATTTACTCTTTGCAAAAGTGTCAAAAGCGAACTTGCACCTGTATCCGCAACAAAAGCGTCTCTATATTTTTCAGAATACATTCTATATTCTTCTTCACTCAAAACTTGCTTCTCTTTCAACGGGATGTTCTTATCCTTCACATCAGTGACTATATAATCCTGGTAATAGATTATCCTTTCCAACTGATTCAGTTTCATATTGAGTACTGCCCCAATTTTTGAAGACATAATTTTGAAGTACCATATATGAGCAACAGGGCAGGCCAGATTGATATAGCCTATTCTTTTTCGTCTTTCAAAGCTTCTGATGATGGGAACACCGCATCTGTCGCATACCAAACCTTTATATTTTATCCCTTTGTATTTACCGCATGAACATTCATAATCTTTTTCTGGTCCGAATATTCTCTCACAGAATAAGCCATCCTTTTCCGGTTTTAATGTTCGGTGGTTTATTGTTTCAGGCTTCTTAACCTCACCTTTTCCCCAAGATCTGATCTCTTCAGGGCTGGCCAATTTAAGAGTAATGGAACTGTACTCATTAATCTTATCCATCATCTCTTCCATAGCGTTCCTCCTTTCACATTAAAACCATCATTATTTCTGCTTGCTTTTTTCCAGCTTTACACTAAGACACAAGCCTCTTAATTCATTTACTAATACGTCGAACGATGCTGGTGTGCTTGGTTCCAGAATGTTTCTGTTCTTTATTATGGATTCATACATTGCATTTCTTCCAAATACATCATCGCTCTTTACTGTAAGCATTTCCTGAAGAGTGTGCGCGGCGCCATAGGATTCAAGGGCCCAAACCTCCATTTCTCCTACTCTCTGACCTCCTGCTCTGGCTCGACCACCGAGAGGCTGCTGAGTAATAAGAGAATATGGACCGGTCGCTCTTGCGTGTATTTTATCGGCAACCAAGTGGTGCAATTTCATTATATACATGTAGCCGACGCAAACCTTTTCTCTAAAGGATTCGCCTGTTCTGCCGTCAAAAAGCGCGACTTTACCATCAAGAGGCAAACCGGCTTCAGCCAGATACTTTTCAACGATTTTTATGCTGTCCGGGGTAAAAGGAGGTATGTAGCATCTCAATCCAAGCTTTTGTAGAGCATAGCCTAAGTGAGTTTCCAGGAGCTGCCCGAGATTCATTCTTGAAGGCACTCCTAAAGGATTAAGTATGATATCAACAGATGTTCCATCAGCTAAGAAGGGCATATCTTCTTCGGGTAAAATCTTAGCGATAACGCCTTTATTCCCATGTCTTCCTGAAAGCTTATCTCCAACCATGATATGGTGTCTCATCGATACGAATACCTTAACTTTTTCAAGAACTCCTGTCGGCAGCTCAACTCCTCTTGTCAGTCTACCAATCAACTTTTCCTTTGCATTTTCAAGATCCTCAACCCTTTCAAACAGATCTTTTAAAACATTAATTGCATCGTCGAGCTGACTCTTACCTTTAATTTCGCTTATATAACTGTTTAATTTTTCCTTTAACTGCTTTACATTTTTAATGGAACCCTTTGGTCCGTAATTGAATTCCTTAATAATTTTTCTTCCGACAATCTTATTGAGCTTATCAATTGCTTTCCTTATTGAATCATTCATTCTCTTTGTGTAATCTTTATCGATTTCACCTGTTTCCTTTCTTATCTTGATTTTCTCCTGAGGCGTCCATGCTAACTTTCTGGAAAATCTCTTTACATCCAGTACAACACCTTCAATGCCTGGCGGGACTCGTAGAGATTCATTCTTTACATCCTGACCAGAAAATCCAAAAATTGCGTGAAGCAGCTTTTCTTCAGGTGTAAGTTCTGCTCTCCCTATAGGAACAACCTTCCCAACTAGGATATCTCCTGGAATAACATGTGTCCCAACCTTTACGCATCCCCATTCATCAAGTTTCGAAAGCAAACTTTCAGGAACATTGGGAATATCTCTGGTGATCTCTTCCTTACCAATTCTTGTTTCTCTGGTTTCGACTTCGAATTCTTCTATGTGTATGGAAGTAAGGAGATCGTCTTTAACAAGTCTTTCATTTATAACAATAGCATCTTCAAAGTTATAACCTTCCCAAGTCATAAGAGCTACAAGCAAGTTTCTACCAAGTGCTAGTTCATTATCAACAGTCGCCGGACCATAAGCTATGACCTGGCCTTTTTTTACCTTATCGCCTTCTTTTACACAAGGTTTCTGATTCATACAACTCTTGTCATTTAATCCTTCAAATTTTCTTAATGTATATGAATCAGCCTCACCATCTTCATCCTCTGTTACAATCGTTTTAGCATCGGCATATTTTACCACACCATCCCTATTGGCTTTTACTACCATGCTGGAAGATTCAACAATGATCCTTTCGAGCCCAGTTCCAACAAGCGGTTTTTCCGGCTTAAGAATAGGAACAGCCTGTCTTTGCATGTTCGAACCCATCAGAGCTCTGTTGGCATCATCATGCTGAAAGAAGGGAATTAATCCGGCAGCTATGCTCAACATCTGAAACGGGGTAATGTCTATAAAGTGTACTTCTGAAGTTTTTGTGGTTACAAGCTCCTTTTTGTGCCTGGCAAGTATTATGCTTCCCTTGATTTTACCGTTCTGATCTACTTCTGTATCGGTAGAAGCTATTATTTTATCACTTTCTTCATCGGCACGCATCCAAATTATATCATCCGTAAGCTTGCCATTTACAACCTTCCTGTACGGAGTTATAAGAAATCCATATTTATCGATGCTGCTGCACGTTGTTGGTGAAACTATAAGACCTATGTTTGCGCCCTCAGGTGTTTCGATAGGGCATATCCTTCCATAGTGTGAAAGGTGCACATCTCTGACTTCAAAGTCTGCTCTTCTTCTGTTCAATCCTCCCGGACCCAATGCTGAAAGTCTTCTTTCATGTGAGAGCTGGGCCAAAGGATTGGTCTGATCAACAACCTGAGACAATTCACCACGCTGAAAGAAATACTCAAAACCGCTCATAATTATTCTGGAATTAATAAGCAGTTTTGGGGTTATTTCCTCTGGAAGTTCCTGTTCAACCCTATCCTCTAAACCTCTTTTCAGTTTATAAAAAGATTTACGGAGATCTTCAGCAAGAAGTTCATCAATTAGTCTGATTCTCCTGTTGCTTAGATCATCTATATCATCAATTTCTCCTTTGTTTATTCTCAAATCGATTAAATATTTAACTGCATCGATTAAATCATTTATTGTCAAGACAACCTGGCTCTCTGCGACCGAAGTACCAAGCTTTCTATTAATTCTGAATCTGCCTACCGGTGCCAAGTTGTATCTTGTAGGATCAAAAAACTTCTCGTGGATAAGTGTAACAGATTTTTCCTTTGAGTATGGAGCACCTGGCCTGAATCTTTTGTATAAATATACCAATGCTTCATCTGCATTCTTTGTTTCATCCTGTTTGAGAGTATTTAAAATCAACGGATCGCTCACAGACTCTATTATTTCAACTGATTTATATTTCAACTCTTTGAGTTTTCTAATATGCTCTGCTGATAAAGAAGTCAATCCTTCAATCAGAACCTTGTCAGATGAAGGATCTTTAACATCATCAACAATTACTTTATTTTCCAGTTCAGATTCCTGATCGACCTTTATGTTGACGGTTTTATAAAACATTTTAACTATTTTCGCATTAGTCGAAATACTCTCATCAACTGCTTTTAGCAAGGTCGTGAATGGGAATTTTGCCCCCTGATCTATCTTTACAGTGAGAAAATCCCTTTTACCGACTTCAACTTCAATCCATGAACCAACTTCGGGAATAATTGTGAAGACATGCAGTTTTCTGTCACCGATGCGTTCCTCTGTAAAATCAATTCCGGGCGCCCTGTGGAGCTGGCTGACGATGGCTCTATCAACGCCGTTGACAACAAAATAACCGCTTCCAAGAATGAGAGGGATATCACCAAAGTAAACACTTTCTTCGACCGTTCTGCCACGAATATGAAGTCTAAAATTTATGCGCCATGCAGCAGCATAGCTGATGCCCATAAGTCTGCATTCATCTGGAGAATATCTTGGCTGTGCAAGTTCATAGTTAATATACTCGATCATAACATCCCCGTTATAATTTTTGACAGGAAATGTATTCTGCAGGAGTTTTTCAAGACCTGTGTTTTTCCTCTTCTCAACCAAAACATCTTTTTGCAGGAATTTTTCGTATGCTCTTCTATTCAATAGAGCTAACTCTTTGATAGGGAGTTGCTTTACGCTATCTGAAAAATCAACAACACCATTAATTTTTGTACTCATTCAACTCCTCCTAGACAAAACGCTCTTAACAAGATTCAAACGGGTTTTAAACAACTTGTTCTACTTAAGTTCTACAACAGCACCTGATTTTTCCAGTTCATCTTTAATCTTATTAGCTTCATCCTGCGCAATGGCTGTCTTGACGGTCTGCGGCAACTTTTCAACCAGATCTTTTGATTCCTTTAGTCCAAGATTAGTAATTGCTCTGACAGATTTAATTACGTTTAATTTGGCATCTGCTGTCTTTAAAGATTTGAGAATAACATCAAACGATGTTTTCTCTTCTTTAACTTCTTTTTCTGCGGGTGCAGAAGCTCCAGGAGCGGCAACGGCAACTGCCTGCGCCTTTACACCGAATTTATCTTCCAATGCCTTTACAGCGTTTGCAAGCCAAAGAACATTCTGCTTCGAAATAAAATTAGCAAGAAATTCTACTTTTTCCTGATCCTCTAATCCTTCGGAATTTTTCAACAGCTCTTCTACTTTAGACATATATCCTCCTCAAATTAAGAACTTTTACTATTTTTATAGACATCTAGTAATCTGACAAATTTCGTATTCAATTCATTTATGAGCATTACAAATGATGTCAACGGGGCATTCATAGTACTGAGCAGGGCGGCAGTAAGATCGTTTCTGTTGGGGAGTGTAGACAAAACCTTTACTTGTTCTTTTGTTGCGCGTTTACGGTCAATTACTGCATATCTGATATCAAAAACTCCAAGAGCACCTTCTTTCTTTTGGACTTCGACAACTTTTTTTGCCAAGACAACAGGATCATCTCCAAATACAAAGGCATTCATTTTATCTACATTACAATTATCATAACCAAGTTTTTTGAAGATGAATTCAACCGTACTGTTTTTTACAACTTTAACGGAAATCTCAGATTTTTTGAAATCCTTTCTTATGTTGTTAAGTTTATTCGCTCCCAATTTAGAATAATCGAGCACAAGAAGAT
>JACQRL010000186.1 GCA_016206485.1 Planctomycetota bacterium
GGCATTCCAAATGTAGATCTCTACTATCTCGAAGGTGATGAGAGAATTTACATCGATGGTGCAGCGTCTCCATCTTATCATGGAACAGGGACTGAAGAAACTTTTAACGGGGCTTGGTACAGTCCGCTGGGACAGGACGGGCCTTTCGTGCATGCTTTGTGCGGATATTCCGGACACGTCACAAACTTTTCAATCCCTGAGCTGAAAAGATCTTTTTACCGGCTTTACATAATGGACCCGATTGTGTTTAGCAATCGACTTCGATACCAGCTCGAGCATGGTCCAAAAAATGATATGAACGCAAATTATGAGACAGTCTCATTTTATTACATAAAACGATCTCCCGCCCTGGTGCAAACTGACAGTTTAGATGAAGGAGATCCTGTCTCCGAATCACAACACAATTATACTTTTACCGACTCCGCCCCAATCATAGAACTTACTAGCAAGTATGTGGGCGATTCGACTGTTCAGCCTCTGTATGACAGAGGAAGAGCGATATTGGGAAGCTCCGGCTTTGACGCGAATCTGACACCGGATAATCATGGCGTGCTGTTGAGATGCAGAGCAGACCATGAGACAGGGAGAGTCTCCGCAATGGTCAGCGTGGATGGTATTGATGTCGGGATCTGGTATCAGGCAACCTGGAATCCGTATGCGCGCTGGGTGGATCGGGAGTTCAAAATCCCTGCGAATTTCACGGCCGGAAGGCAGAGAATCAGGATCCAGATCAGACCGCTTGGGCCGGGCGAATGGCGCAGCTTTTTCTTTTCTGTGTATTGTTTTAACTACTAACAGGCATTCGAGAAAGTTTTCCACTTTGTCCGACTCTCATATCTGTGGCATCAAATTCCTTAATCTCAGAAATCTGTGGAGGAAATCGCGAAATGTCATGTAATTGTCAACAATCTAACAATCAGCAGTTTTCATAAATCGCAGTTTGCGCAATTGATCCGCCGCTGGATCTTACGACAGATCCATGTATTGAATAATATTATTGTGTACTATTTTCAGTTATATTGCTTTAATGATCTTTGCCTCGCTGGGAACACCATTAAAGCGAACCTCACCAAAGTTTTAAAATTGCCATATACACATCAAAATCAAGCGGATATGGCCAGCGGGCAGCAGTCCACTGTAAGCTCATAGTTGGCTGAGGTCCATGGTTTATTATCAATTGATAATTGCTCATTTCTTCACTAAGACCTCCTCCTCCATATCCCTGCACAGGCATCTGACCTCCACCATATTTGAGATCATAGCGCTGCAGCGCTGATACATAGTCTGCAAAATTTACTACAGGACCATTTCTCGAACCAACTCTTCCCGGCCACTGCTCGGCCTGAGCATCTGTCGCTTCAGTTGAGATCAAAAATACTGTTAAAGCAAACGTACTAAAGAAAAGTCTCTTCATTTCTGCCTCCATAAATAACGGCTTTAGCTTGCTGCTTGCCGGATATACAACAACTTTTTGACAACAATGGCGTTCTCAATCTATACGCCTTTAATCAAAATTAGTTGTTTACACATGCGATAGATTTAAGGGGGTATTTGATGAAAATTTTTGCGAGATTGATGGTTTTGCTCTTTGTGGTTTCAGTCATTGTTGTAGAAAATAGTTGGGTTGCAGGTCAGCAGAGTGGGAATAAGCCATGTCAATGCGGCGCGACGGCCACAATATATACAGAGGGAAATGTTTCTGTTGTTGTGATAGAACCATATAATCCTTTTCCCACACTAGGTCCACTAGGACCAAATATTATAGCATATATTGCGCCGACCAACTCGATTGGACTAATAGGGTCGGACGATATCGATGCGATATGCGCTATGGATCCTCCTTTGGATCTCACAAGAAATCCCTGTATAGACAAATAGATATAATTACATCTGAGCTGCTAGTGAAGCGCTATATTAGATTCAAGCAATCTTATAAATTCTTTCAAGCGGGTAGAAAATCCAGGAACAGATAGTAGCGTCAATCACTCAATCGGCAGTTTTCCTAAGTTGTTCAGTATTCTATGAATCCGATTACCAAGGTGGCTGCAGCTGTATTATTACTAACCATAGCATTTATTACCAAGGAGGGACCACATCTTACTAAAACTCATTTCATAGATGAGATAAGCAAAAAACAAATAACGAATGGAAAAAATCATGCTATCCAACCTGAAACACAAGCTGACATCAACTATCCAGCATACACAACCCAGGGGACAGCCCTAAAAAAAAATAAGGTAATAACAGTTAACATAGACAGCAACGGACATGTATTTTTGGGGCTTGCGGCAACATTGTGCCAGGATGATCAACTCCCTATTCTTACTAAGGCGCACCCTAAACTTGCGCAAAAAATATTCGATCTGGCATATGGAGATGGAGAAGTATCCATTTTCGGCAAGACCTATAAAGCATTGAAACTTGCCAGTATACGACTAAATGTTGAAGGGACAGATCCGGAAGACCCTAGCTTCCCATCAAATGATCCGCAACTGGAATTTGTGGTTGAAGCTGTTAACAAGGGGGTCACAAAATTCTGGTGTTCTCACCATTATGGAATAGCTCTTCAGGGGGGTGGACCAGCAGGAGGATTTGGAGGCATCGATAAATACAAAGTATATTCTGAAATGGTGGCGCTGTTCGTCAAAAAATACAAAAAAGAGATAAAAAGACTCACCGGCAGAGAGATAGAAATCAGCTCCGCGCTTGCAAATGAACCGGATCTGCACATGAATGAAATAACAACGAATCCATCCCAGATTTTTGACCTGACGCTATATCTCAAACAACTGCTTGAACAGTATGGAATTTCCGATCCTGTATTATTTCCTGAGGTTGGCAGTAATGGAGAATGTTTTAAATTTTTAGATGCAGTCAAAACAAAACCGGGGCTCGACAAGATTGCAGGCATCAGCACACATTTTTGGATAAAGCCATCCGGAACTCTGGAACAAGAGCTCAGCTATGCCAAGATGATTAAAGAGCTCAAAGATATTTACATGCCGTCAAACACAATAATAAGAGGGACTGAATATGGTTCGATGGCAGAAGATAATTCTACCGGGCAGGGATCAAGTCCTTCAGATACTGCATTGGAAGATATTGCGCATGATGGCATGAAAGTATTCTTCAGAATTGCCGCGCACCTTAAAAGAGGATTTAGTGATTTCACTTATTTCGCGGATATCGGATTTGACAGATTTCCAAACCCTGCAGTCTCACTAGTGTGGAAAGACAAATACCAGGAAGGAAATCTTGTCCAACTAAACGACTTTATCCTCAACAATACCGACCTTGCTGATGACTATGAGGGAGTTCATGTGCCCGGGCGAGCGGGAGTCTGGGCTGTGTTTAATCAGCAGGTGTCATCCGGTTCAATAGTCATAGACTCCTCCCTCACTTCTGCTGGCATGACATTTTCAGGCGCTCCAGTCACAGATGAGAATATTGAACACATATTCTTTCGTGATGAGACTGAAACTAAAATAGTAGGTATAATTGGGAATGATTCGGGCGCAACAAAACCGCTGAAGCTTCAGTTGACAGGATCCGGTAAATTCAAACCAAGTGTAAGGGCAAAAATCGTTACATTAACCGACAGTAAATACTTTGAGAAATCATATATTGATAAATCATCAAGCGATTACTATGAAATTGATCTGCTTCCAAATTCGATTAATGTGATAACAATACAATATAAGATAACGAGCTAGGTTATAGCAGCTAGGTAATAGTAGTCAGGTAATAGCAACCAGAAAATAGTAGTTTGGAGTCAGGGAAAAAATAATAAAAGACTTGCTAAAGGTTAGCTAAGTATATACTTGGTTGCAGCGTCATAACTACATATGAGAAGCAGCGATACTACCATGGGAGGAAAGCAGGGCGCGTTTCCGGTCACAAGGTGGAGCATAATACTTAACGCCAAAGACAAAGAATCAAAAGATTACAAGGAAACTGCAGAATCTCTTGTCTCGCTTTATTGGAAACCGGTCTACAAGTATATACGTCTCGCATGGAGCAAAACAAATGAGGATTCCAAGGACCTTACACAGGAATTTTTCATCGGACTTCTGGAAAAAAACAGCTTAAAATCAGTTTCGCCTGACCTTGGAAGGTTTAGAACATTTATTAAAACATCGCTCAAAAATTTTCTCATCAACAAAGAAAAAGAACGAAAAAGACAAAAACGTGGAGGAGATGTCGGCCACATCAGTTATGAAGAACATGTAAAAGATTCTGTCGAATCAGTTAAATCATCTGATCCTGCGGATATTTTTGACAGGGAGTGGGCAAGAGAAGTGCTGACCAGAGGGCTTAAAAGGCTCGGCGCCGAGTTAATAAAACGAGGCAGAGAAAAATCCCTTCAGGCGTTTCAAATGTACTATATAGAACAACCGGCAGGTGAAAAGTCCACACGGGTAAACATAGGAGCGCAGCTCAGAATAAGCGAAACCGAGGTGAAAGGATATCTCGAATATTCCAGAAAACTGCTGAGAAAAATCATCGAAGATGAGGTTAAAGATTATCTTGCTGATGGCTCTGATATTGATAAAGAGGTAAACTACTTATTATCAATTAAACTATAGCGCTAAACAAATCAGAGATATCACTCGCCAAACTTTTCTGTTATTTTCTGCGAAAGGAAATCAACGTATTCATAATTCAGTCTTTTCATTTCATCCAAATGTTTCACAGCTAATTTTTTATTCCCAATCTCAACATATACTAATCCCAGGTTGAAGTGAAGCTTGGGCTCATTGTTGTTTATTTCAAGACCTTTTTTGAGATATTCAATTGCCTCATTGGAATGGCTCAGATTAAAATATGCCACTCCAATATTATTATATATCATCGGTTCATTCCTGCTTGTTTCCAGCGCTTTGAGTCCATAGTCCAATCCTTCCTTGAACATTTGCAGATCAATACATACAGCAGATATATTTGTAAGTGCAGGAGGGTCATCAGGTTTAATCTGCAGACATTGAAAAAAATGCTCTCTTGCTTCTTCACGTTTCCCAAGTTCAGTACAAACCTTTCCCATCTGATAATAAGCTTCATAATCATTTGGATCATATTTAACTGCCTTTTTGAAATATCCTTCTGCCTCCTTTAACAATCCGCGCGCTATACATATTGTCCCCATATTCCGGTAGGTTATTGAGTCATCCGGTTTAATAGTTATTACTGTTTTGAATATCTCCATGGCCTTATCGAGATCACCTCTATTTTGGTACAGCCCTGCAAGATTAGCATGTGCAAGAATATAGTCCGGCTTTAGTTTAATTGCCTTCTTAAAGTTTTTTTCCGCACCACGTTCATCACCAAGATATGTGAGGACTACTCCAAGATTAAGATATGCTTCAAAATAGTTTTTATTAGACTCAATTGACTTTTGAAAACACTTCGCAGCTTCATTATAGTTTTTAAGTTCTATATAAGTCAACCCCATATCCAAGTAAATGAGGTGGACGCTTTTTCCAGTCTTATCTAGTTCAAGCGCCTTGTTAAACATACCAATTGCATCATCGTAGTTTTGTTTGAATCTGTAAGCCGCGCCAAGATTAATATATGGCTCCGGTACTGCTGGATTTAAGGTAATTGCTTTTTTGAAGAGCTCTATCGCCGCATCCGTCAGTCCGGAATTCAGATAGATACCTCCAAGATTATTTAATGTTTTTGTATGATTAGGATCCAGTTCAAGCACCTTTTTATAGTACTCTATTGCCTTCGCCCCTTCATTTCGCTCCATGCTCAATCTTCCAAGATAATAATTGGCATCAATTTCTGACTGCTTCTTATATGCGTTATAAAAATAAGTAAAAATCAATGAGCCTAATATGAGTAAAGCTATGCTGAGAGCGGTAAGCTGTCTTTTATATTTCCTGAGTTTTCTGGTAATTATATAGAAAACTGACGGAGCCTTAGCAAGTATAGGTTCTCCCTTAAGAAATCTATCCAAATCATCTTTAAATGCATCTACGCTTTGGTATCTGCGTGAAGGCTCTTTTGCCATTGCCTTTTTGATAACAATCTGTATTTCGTTTGGCAGTGAAAGGTCGATTTTTTTCGGATCTACTGGATCAATTTCTGCAGCTTTTTTTATTATTTCCATAGTTGTTTTGCCTTCGAAGGGATCTTGGCCGGTCATGCAAAAGTACAATGTAGCTCCAACAGAGTACACATCTGTTCTTGCATCAGTGCGAGCTCCCTCTGCCTGTTCAGGCGCCATATACTGCGGCGTGCCGACAATATCTTTTGTGGCAGTCAATATCGTATCTATATTTCTTGCGATCCCGAAGTCGACAACGTAAACATTTTTTAAATTATCGATCAGGATATTCTGCGGCTTAATATCTCTGTGTATAACGCCTTTACTGTGGGCATAAGTTATCGCCTCACAAATCTTCAGAATTATATGAATGAGTTCGTTTCTATTTTTATTGGATCCGGCCGCAAGCAAGTCAAGCGTTTCTCCCTGTATGTACTTCATGACAATAAAGTGTTTGCCTTCATAACTGCCGACTTCATATATTGGGGCTATATTTGGATGTTCGAGACGCGCGGCAATCTCTGATTCTTTTCTGAATGTTTTTATTGATGATTCATCCCTGATATTAAATAATTTTATCGCGACAAATCTTTTTAGAGATGGGTCGAAGGCCTTGTAAACTACTCCATTCCCACCTCTACCCAAGTCTTCTATCAACGCATAATTGCCAAGTCTTGTAGCCGGATCTTTAAGTCTCGCCTCGATATCTTCGGGTATTTTTTCCCGCGACAGATCGATGCCGCTTATATCTCCGGCTATAGCGCCAAACGTTAAAAGCCCCTCTTTTATGAGTTGGTCGTTGATTTTCTGCTTGTCTTCCTCTTTGCTGTTTATCCTGGAAATGATTTCCTGAAGCTTTTCTTTTGTCACAGGTTTTTTGTCTTCCGGAAGATCGGGAAGCGGCTCTTTTATTTCCATAATAAGTTACGTACTAGTAACGCTGGTTATTTAATAATTGTAGCATTTAAATCATCAAATGGAAAATCCAAAGACGCCGCCGTACGAGATTAGTAAACTCGGCACTTTATAGTCGGGATATGTGGGGGTGATTTTATAGTCATTTAGTAATGTAGATGTGCCGCTGAATGCGGGATGAGCTGTCGCTTCGCTCAGGTGCCAATCACTTTTATTCCGCAGGCTTTAGAGGCCTCCGCAAGTGATTTATCATGCGTGCCCATTATGATGTTCTTTGATTCGTCAAGTTTCCATTCCAGTGCTGTGGCCAGATGAATTGCGTCAAGCGTGCCAATCACAACCGGCAGGGTCTCTGATGCCCTGTCCAGTATCGATCGGCTTAAATCAACAATCTCCATTGTTTCAAGCAACTGAAACAAATCCGCACGCAAGCCCACTATCTCATCCCCCGAAAGATGGTATCGAATACGGGCTCTGTCCAGCGTTCTGAGGCATTCGACCTCAACAATGACACTGCCGATTCGTTTACTGAACTTTTTCCAGCCGGCAAGGCTGTTTTGCTCTCCAAAAACCAGGCGTAAGATTACTGAGGAATCAAGATAAACGTTCACCCCTCTCCTCCAGCAGAAGCTCCAGGCTGTTTATCTTTCCGGACGCATGGCGAATTGTCACAGCTTTCGGATCACATGTTGATTTTCTTACAGCAAGCCTCCTAAATGACCCTCCGTTATAAGGAAGCACTATAGCAACAGGCGTGTCTCTGTCATAGATAGTAAGCTGCCTGCCCCTGCGCACTCCTCTGAGATAATGGCTTAATCTTGCCTTGAAATCCGCGATCTTAACGCCAGGTCCGTTTTTATCCATGACTATATGATGACTAGTCGTGACTACTTTGTCAAGAAAATAAGCTTCTAATCCGTTAAAGACCCGTTATTTACAAATATTTCTCTTTGCGGGTTCGACAATGATTTTAGAAGCGACTGCTTTGATCGCGCATTCGGAATATTCTACCGGTTCTATAATCCACATCTTGACTGCATATCCTTTTTTTAAATTACTATGATCCAATAGTTCGCCTTTAGTATTAAAAATCGTGGTTTTATCTGTTAAGTAGATGTAGTAATCGCCCTTGAAATTTTTCTCACTTTCAAGCGGGCAGGTTGGTTTGACTCCGATTGTTAGACTTACTTTTTCTCCATCAATGGTGACATCCTGACTGGCAGTTGAGATCACATAACCAGTCGCATCCGGTGGAATCTGTAAACAGTGGGGAAACTTTCCGCTTTTGGAGCAGACGTTTCTCTCGATTTCTACAGGTTTCTCTACCGACTCGGCTGTCTTTCCGCAGCATTCATCCTGTTTTTGCATTTCTCTCATGCATTTTGTACATCTGTAAAAGCTATGTTTCTCCTTTGAATGTCCGATATTTTTCCATTCGCCTGCTAGCTCACTACCTCCGCAAACAGCGCACCTATCAACCAGACTCGCATAGCTGACCTCTGTGGCAAGTTTACATCCATTCTCACCGCAGGATTTGTCACCATCCAAAAATTTTAATTTTTCGCATTTTATACAATCTTTTGCTTTATAATATGTTCTCACACATACATCTATTTCTATTTCTGTCGCGATATGGTTAAATACCCCATGATTAAAAACTGGTTTTCCATCAACCTCCATCACATATTTACAACTTGAACAGACAATACCTTTTTTCATCTCAGTTTGCGGGCACCTGTAATTCTCTTTATCATCAATGGCACCGGACCAAATAACCAAAAAAAGCGAACCAAAAACAATAACTGCAATAATATTATTAATCATGGGGCCTCCTTATTTGCTATACATTCTCAGTAAAAGCATTTGATACCTTCTTAGGTATAATAGACGTTCTTGACTTGCAAAACATCACAGCTATTTGTATGGACTATCGCTTCCGTCAGAATTAATCATTACAACCTTCCTTGTGTTGAGCGCTTTATACAAACCTTTTAGAGAGCGACTCCGGTTGTACTTCTAAACAACATTTTAATGTAAACAGCGCCTGAAATGTATGGCTCCATAACAATTTCCTGCATATTTACAGGCGCCAATCCTCTCAAACAGTTGTTATATATAGATATGAGAAGAAAATTTCTCGTAGTAACTGCGATTAAATATATTTTTCTTTCTACACTTTTCTTTATTTGCGCTGAATGGTCCGCTTCCGGTGAGATAGACATATCAGTAAATTCTGCGCAAGCTGCAGTTATTACTATCGGAGATTACACTACTGTTCAGTCAGGAGACAGAACTGTAACACGCGGGATTGCCCTTCCCCGTTCTGAACCGGGAGAAGATCTGACGCCTTGGTATAAGGACCCCTATATCAAATTGATAGAAGACGGGATGCAGGGAGGATGCATTAATTGCCATATTAGTAATGAGAGTCCCGGTTTCCTTGAAACAAAATAGATGAACACAGCATTTACCAAAACAGCTATGGCAATTATGAAAGTTGTTCTTATTTTAGTTTTATGTCTATTTTGTCTTGGGGTCGACACAAAAAAGACTGCATCTGCTCAAACTACCATTATTCAGATCTATCTTAACTACAAATACAGGGAAATTATACAAGACACTAACTGCAGAACAATTAACTTCATCGATAACAATATTATTTTCACATCTACTGATTGTTCTCCAGGCTTTGAGAGGGAATTTATTTTCACAATCAAATGAGACCGGATTTTCCAAAATAAAACTAAAGGGGGGGTTTTATGAAAAGATATTCTGCTATGATTTTTGCGCTTGCGTTATGCAAAATTACGTATATTCATAGGGTTTTAACACAGCCTGCTTGTGTCAGCTGAAACTTTTCTAGTGAAAAAATCTTTTTTCGCCTGTTCCTCAAAATAGCTGTTTGTAGACATGTATGATAAAAGACTTACTTACTAATTTATGATCGCAGATTTAGGCTGAGAATAAGCAATCAAATGCGTAAAAATTTTACTTTTTGTTTTGTTGTTATCTTGTTTTGTGGTTTGATGATTCATAATAGAAAGTTAGATGCACAATGCTGTCCGCCAATGAGCACAATCATAGATATCTACATTCAGGGAGATAAAATGACCGTTTGGAACTCCGGTGATGAGGCTATCGATTCTACCACAATCATAGATAGAATGAGGTTTGAAATATCTGAAACGCTCTGGTCAATTGCCGATAATTCCCGGTGATCGATATATTCTACAATACGTTACGCAGAATCATACGCCGATTCTTGACAAAAGTTGTTAATTACACATATGAGAAAAATCATAATCACGGGCATAGTAGCTCTCAGCTCTATGTTTTTTGTTCTCTGTTCAGATAATGCGATTGATGCACAGGATAACGGCCCATTTGTACGGCCGGGTCCAGTTGTAGGGCCAATTATTTATAATCAGGATAATGCTCTCATAGCTGACGTTGACTGTGATTTTCTTGCTGTAGGAAACGGCAATGGCAGTGGCGGAGGTTGGTCAGGAGGTGGAGGCAGGTCAAGATGTTACATCGGACTAGTCGGATCCGATGACATAGATGCAATAGCTGCTGTTGACTAATAAATTGGAAGTTGACATTTAAATAAGACGCTAAAATGTCTGTTCGCACTTATATACACCGGGGTATATTTATTATTTTGTTGTTTGCATCATTGGCATCAATCATAATTATTCTTTCGAATAAAAATAAGCACGACAGCAATTGGATAAATAATCTTACTTCCACACAAGAAAGCAAAACCTTTAATCACATTTTTTATAACAAGAATAACACTAAATCGATTGTGATCACAAAAAAACGGGAAGACCCTGTACAAACTGGGACATTTCACAACAATGACAGTGAAGAACCTAGTATTATAAAATATACAGCCCCATCTGCACAAAATGCCTCTTCAGGCAAGACAAACTATAGTAAACAAGTCAGACAAAATTTACTAAAAATAAAAAGTGATTGGCAGGGAGCGGAAATTCCAGATCCTGAACTGGCAATCGGCAGCTTCACGCTTCTTGGAAAAATTAAAAGTTCTAGCGACATTACAGAGTACCTCAAAGGAACAAAAGAGAATCCTCTCAGTCAGAAAGCTAGAGGATTCATAAGTGAAAAAGAAGGGATTGTAACACTTGGACAAAGCTTATATCAACAAACAATTAACAATAACACTAGTCGCAACAACTCCGGTAATCCCACACAGGAAAATACGCAGCAATCTCTTGCGAGTAAATGGGGAACTCCGGGAATAATTCGGGCAACAATACAAATTAATAATGGAAATATGCAGGTAGGGTGGGGTGGAAATAATATTAATATAAATTACCTCGGATCAAGTTCTCTTGTTGAAGCAAGTAGCAGCAAACTTGTTTATGACATCGGAGATAGTGAGCAAAGAGTAATAATCGGAATGGATACGCAAATTGAAGAATTACTTGTTAAAAACTCTCCGTTAACAGGATTGGACAACGAATGGTATGAGATCACACTCGAAAAGTGGGTTAAAGATGTACGGTTAGCTGATGGGGGGTGGATAGAAATCTGGAATAATGATAATCCTGTCATGAAGTTCGGCAAACCTGAGGGCATAGATAGCACTGGAAGTCCGGTAGAATCATGGTGGAGCATTGAACAAATCGAGGCTGATGAAGTAACAAGCGTTATAAAACCTGGATGCCAGGAAGCTTACACAGTTATAAATGGAATAAGAATGGTCCTAAAACTGGTGGCGAATATGGATGGAGCTGTCTTTCCAGTCGTCATAGATCCGGCATGGAGCACAGCAGGAAATCTTGGAACAGGCAGGAGGGCAGGCGGAATTTTTCAGCTAGGTAACGGGAAAATTCTGATTGCAGGAGGTTTCGATGGATCCAGTATTTTATCCACATGTGAATTATATGATCCTTCCACAGGTGCATGGAGCAGCACAGGAAGCCTGTCAACTTCAAGATGGTATTTCGCTGGTGTAGTCAACACAGATGGCAAAGTCATATTAGCAGGGGGGTACACCTCAAGTTCATTTCTAAGGTCGTGCGAAATTTTTGATCCCGGCACAGCAACATGGTCTGGCACAGGGTCAATGCAAGCAATCAGATCGTTACACACAGTGACACTGCTTGATTCAAGCAATACTATACTTGCTTCAGGAGGATGGGATGGAACGTCTAATTCACTACTCAGCTGCGAAAAATGGACGTCAGATACATGGGCTCTTACCGGAAGTTTAAATACCGGCAGAAGAAATCACGCAACAATACTACTGCAAAACAGCAAAGTTCTTGTAATAGGCGGAGATCCCAGCACTTCAACAAAAGCAACTCCTGTTTGCGAATTATTTGATGCGAGTGCAAATACTTGGGCGCTAACAGGAAGTCTGAATACAGGTAGAAGACTTTTCGCTGCAACTATGCTTACAGATGGAAACGTGGTTGCTTTTTCAGGACGAAACTCCAGCGACACCATACTAAGCACTTGTGAAAAATATAACACATCGGCCGGCACATGGACACTCACTGGCTCAATAACCACTGCGAGATCAAATCCAAACACAACTATGTTACCAAGCGGAAAAGCCCTTGTCACCGGCGGTTATGATGGGGCTGCTTATGTGGACACTACCGAACTTTTTGATTCTACTACTTTCTCAGCCGGTACTACTGCAGGCACAAGAAGGGTTAATCATCACTCAGTTATTATGTATGATGGACATGTTTTACTTGTAGGCGGGCAAAATGTTGGAGGAAACCTTTCAAGCACTGAATATTACAGGGATGTCGATGCAACCTGGACGGCGACGGGAAGTTTGAATGTAGCCAGAAGAATTCCTGCATCTATTTTATTAAATAACGGGAAGGTTTTATGCACAGGAGGGTTAGCCGCTATAGCAACTACTGAATTATATGACCCTTCTACTGGGACATGGGTATACACAGGAAGTTTCACAGCTAGACAGATTCATATTCTTGCCCAAATGCAGGATGGAAAAGTAATGGCGATCGGCGGATGGAATTCATCCTTCGTCGAGATCACCAGCTGCGAGCTTTACGATGTATCTGCAGGCACCTGGTCAGGAACTGGTAGCCTCAATACAGCAATAGCATATCCAAATGCTGTTGTATTAACCAACGGAAATGTTCTTGTATCAGGGGGCTACGCAGCAGGATCTGGAATATCGATCACCCAACTCTATGACGACGCCGCAGGAACCTGGTCGCGTACCGGTAGCATGACAAACGGAAGATATTACAACCCTGCAATTTACCTTTCTAACGGTAAAGTTTTATCGGGTGGTGGTATAGGCAGTCTACAAACATGTGAACTATATAACTCCGGAACATGGACCTTAACCGGAAGCCTTAATGCACAAAGAGCGTTGCAAGCTTTTATTAATCTGCCGAATGGAAAGGTGTTTACTACTGCTGGAGATTCAGCAGTTAGCGAGCTATATGACGTTTCAGCAGGCACATGGGTTGTAACTGGAAGTCTCAGCACAACAAGACAACAAGCTATGTGTGTGTTAATGGCAAATGGAAAAGTTTTAATAGCAGGTGGTAATAATGCCGGAGCGCTTTCCAGTTGTGAAGTTTATGACCCTGTCACAGGAACATGGACTCTTACCGGCAGTCTTGCTGCAACGAAGTATGAAGCAAATATTGCTCTACTTCCAACCGGCAAGGTATTGGTAATCGGCGGTTACAATGATGCTGATAATTTATCTACCTGTTCGTTATATAATCCAATCGGATCATTAGCAGGCAGTGTTCAACCAACCATTACAAGCGTTGAGGGATCTTCATCTTTTCCCGTCAACATAACTATTTCAGGAACTATTGATATTGTTGGAACAAACTTCAAAGGGAAAACTCAGGGCTCATCAGGCAGGCTTACATCTTCTCCTGCAAATTTTCCTATTGTCATGCTGAAAAGGGTTGTTGATGGAGAATCAATAGCATATGGAGGCTCCGCTGATGCGACATTCATACCTATCACCAGTTCATGGACAGCCAGCACAAGCTTAACTTTTACCGCGCCGAGCGGGCTTCAGTCAAACGCCTATTATCAAATCCGGGTTATCGTCAACGGAATCGCAAGCGACGCAAAAATCGTAAAAGCACAATAATCGAGTTACGAGCTTCGAATTTTCCTCCCTATAGAAAGTTAGACGCGCAATGCTGTCCGCCAATGAGCACAATCATAGAAACCTGCATCCGAGCAGATAAAATGACCGTTTGGAACTCCGGTGATAAGGTTATCGATTCTACTACAATCGGAGATAGAATGAGGTTTGAAATATCTGAAACGCTCTGGTTAATTGCCAATAATTCTCGGTAATCGCTATATTCTCCAATACGCTACACAGAATCATACGCCAATTCTAGAAAAAAGTTGTATCAATATCAGAAATGAGGTTTATTATGAACGGGTTAATTATCAGATATGGAAGATTGTCTACGTTAATATTACTCGCTTTGCTTATACCGCTCACTGCTCTCACAGGAAGCAGAAATGATGTTGATGAAGGGGCAGTAAGCGAGTGGGATGGCATTTCAAAACTTATATCATCATCCGCCTCGCAGCACGTTGCGATGGATCTTGAAATATATACATATGATTCATTATTTGTCGTCTTTATTTCCTCGTTGAATGGCGAATCAGGAGTATTCATCAGAAAGATCGATTCAAAAGGCTCGTTTACTCCGGAAGGCTCACCTAAGAGAATAATCTACGACCCCGGCTCAACATATTCCAATCCGCACTTCATCTTTATGTATGATTCAATATACTGCGCCGCAGAAGTAAAAAAGCCGGGAGGAAAATCCTCAATATGGGGAGCGCGGGTTAATTTTGAACTAAATGATTTGTACTGGGGCGACAACGGCATTCAACTGCTTTCCGATCCAACCGCTGATCTGATTAATCCCCAATTGTTTATCGTGCCAATTTTATGGGATATAGGCGACGAAATTCAATTCGCACTTGTCTATATGGAAAAAACCTTATCTACAAAGATATAGGCAGTTACGATAGACGAGAACGGTAATATTATCAATGGGCCACTTGTTGTAATTGAAGATAAAGATATCGACAGTGCTCCAAAATATTGGCAGGTTCCATTCGGATCCGCGCAAATCCTGATTGCATGGACGACAACAAGAAACGCAGATAAAGATATATATCTTTCCGCCATCGAAATACGCCAAGATGGCGGCGGCATATATGTTCCCAACGACCTGACAAACAAGCCGCAATATTCAAACGGGCTTCCAATACTTACAGGTGCAGGAGATCAGACCATTCAGGAAATAATAGGGATAATGAGCGACTCACCTGCGATAGGATCCATCGATAACGGAAATATAACCATAAGCACCTTAAGCACTTTGACATGGGATGTCACCAGCAGCACAGTGATTGATCACAGCGACAACTTTAGTGATTCTGATTTTGAGCTCAGTCAGGATGATTCAGCAATAATCGTGATATCTAAAAGAGGAAATGACATTATTATCTTTAAACTAAATGGGCAAAATCATGTATGGAAAACAGGAGCATCAGATGGAATAATACTAAGTGATAATAACAGCAACCCTTCACTTCCAAAAATAAAGAATATATCATTCTTTAATCTACTGGAAATGCGAGTTGAAAATTACATATTTGCAGTCTGGATAAACGAAGTCGCTGGGCAGATAGATAAATCTCTCGTGTCGCAGAGACTTGATTCCGCAGGAAAAATATTTTGCTCAGCCGCCAGCGTTAAAATATGGAGCAATCCTGCCCGCTACAGCCTATTACCAACTTCCGGCGGAGACGTCGTTGCTATTACTGAAGACTTGAATAATAATTTGAAGGCGGATGTTATCACAAATGACTGCTCCAATTTCAAACCGAACCCTGTCGTTCTCAATTGCATTTATTACGGCGATAAACTCAAATTTGAAGCCAATATCAAAGTGAACACGCCGACCATCGCGCAGAATATAATAATTTACAGGGAAAAAAGAGTAGAAAACGCCAGATTTCTGAAGATAAAAGAACTAGGCATAAATGAAACTTCTTTTCAGGAGACTCTGGAGAAAGACATCTCATACCGATATTTTGCGAAAACTACCGCAAGCAGTGGAAAAAGCGGAGGTCAATTGCCGGGTCCAAATTTTCTTGAAGCAGAAAATGATGTGGGTAACGCGACTTCATCTGACGACTCCTATATCATAAACGTATTTCCTTTGGAAATTCCAAAGAACCTGGGAGGGCATACATATACAATGAAAGTAAATAATATTGATACCCAGGGAATCCTTATGAGTTGGGACTCGAATTTTATGTATCAGGACGGGTACAAAATACTGAGAAGCAATGATGGATCCATCTTCACAGAAATCGCAAAAGCTACTAATAATTATTATTACTTTGATCCAACAGAACCAAAGCAAAATGATAAATACTACTACAAGATAGAATCATACTATGAGTATAAATATCCTGATAACAGCATTAGCTCCGGATATTCAGGAGAAACTGATGCAATAACAATCGCTCTTTCAGACAGCAGCTCACCTCTGACAGCGCCACTGTGGTTTGAGGCTACGAATATATCAAAAGATGCGCAGTTAACATGGACTGACTCCAATCTGGACCCATTCAACGAAGACGGATATATTGTAGAACGTGATGACAGCGAGTTTGGAAATCTCCCTTCCTGGAAAGAAATAGCAAGAACTGAAAAGGATTCATCGGGTTTCGTCGACAAAAATCTCCCGCCATCAAAATATTACAAATATAGAGTAAAGGCATTCGCAGGCAGTAAAATTTCCTCTCACTCATTAATCAAAGGGGTTTATATAAGCGGAGAAGGGGGAGCAGGAGTAATAGCCCCTTCCCACCTGACAGGAAAATATATTGAAAAGGATAATTTAATAGAACTTTTGTGGAAAGATAACTCATCAAACGAAGAAGGGTTTGTGATAGAAAGAAAAGATGATTTCATTAAAGGATCCGGATTTAAGGTAATTTCCAAGCTTGAAAAGGATATCACAACATGGCTGGATAAAACCGTAGAAGTGGATTCTCTTTATACGTATAGAATCAGAACGTTTCTCGGGAACAACTCTTCTGACAATTCCAACGAAGCAACGATTGCAACAAGAACGATCGGGCCCGGCAAACCACCTGACAAGCCGAAGAATCCTGATAAACCGAAAAATCCAAAAAAGGCACCTGAACCACCAGAGATAAAAGAGACTCCTCCTGCAACTAAACCTCCGGCTTCATCCAGTACAGGACACGCATCAAAAACACCGAACCCGGCATGCTACCTAGCAACATCCGTCTCTAAAAACTGCAAAAACCAAAACATTCAAGTCTTAAATAGCTTCCGAAGGGTAAACCTCAGGAGCGACATTTATTCCCTGAGCGCCTCACGCATCTACCATAAAACATCCCCGAGCGTTGCTAACTACCTCTCTACGATCCAAAGCGTCAGTCAGACTAAAATCATCCTCAACCTTTGCATTCTGATTCTTGCAGGACTAATTGCCATTAAAACCAGGAAAATCCTGGGCATTTCATAGCTTTAAAGGGCGCCTGTATTATCGAATTTTTTGCGCTACAGGCGCGCCGCTTGTTGAAAAGTGTTGTTTATTCTGGTGCTATGCTAGAAACCCTTCCCGCGGCAAAAATAGCCAGATTGGCTAAAATATCGATTATTTTACTTCTGGCATCTTTTGTGTCGCTGGGCACAAACTGCAAAAGAGGGTCGAGCAGTTCTGATGATATACCTGAATCAATTAAAAAAGCGCCGACAGAAACAGAAAAGAAGGGAAAAAGTGAATCAGGAAATAAGCCTAACAATCAGAACAACAATCCCGGCGGAGAAAACATCCCCAAGGTTACAACTACCTTCTTCTTAGGCACATGTCACTTCACCGGAGGCTCAACAAGAGAGAACGATTCTCCTGAGTTACATCTAAGCATTAATGGCAAGGAGTTCATAAACGTCCTGGAAGATGGTCATTTCCCGGAAAATGTAGATATGAAAGTTGACTCGAATATAGGTCAAGCCGATGCAGATTTTGTAATATGGATAGCTTACAATAAAGGTGATGATGATACTACCCGCTTGACAAGCGAAATATACACGCAAAAGATAATAATAGACAAGAGCTTTAACGTAAAAAGTAAACAGGAGTACAAGATCACTGCCAACTCAGCAATGGATTTAAACCCAAATCTTATCGCGGACAGCAGCGGTAAAATAACACATGTGGTGTGGTTCAGTGAAAGAGAAGATGGAGTCGCTAAATTATTTGTAAAAAAAGCAGATGGGACCGATAGCGAGACAGATGTATCGCCTACTCCGGGGACAAGCCACTGGGATCCTGAGGTGTCATCAGATGGAAAATTAATCGTCTGGGTTCTCAATATAAAAGCGTACAGCGGATGCGCATCCACTATTCAGGTAGGAGAGCTCGTCAGAGATGGAGACAAAATAACAGGGATTAAAAATGTAAAAACAGTTTCAGGAACATCCAATATAGTAAGAACAGATCCGTCATTCGACCCCGCAGGCACAAAAATTCTCTACGATATCTGGGATAGGGATGTCAGTATTTACACAGAAGAATGCTGGAGTAAACAAGGATTAAAAGACACATAT
The DNA here is from genome assembly GCA_016206485.1 of Planctomycetota bacterium. GTDB lineage: Bacteria > Planctomycetota > MHYJ01 > JACQRL01 > SBBU01 > JACQRL01. Next base: position 18,636 of record JACQRL010000186.1, read on the forward strand.
CAGAAGTACTGGAAGATCGAAAGGGTCAATGTTGACGGGACAAATAGAGAGGTAATTTATTCAGCCGGAGATGAACCGGCTCTGTTTCTTCCAATATGGATGAACGACAAAGAGTTTCTTTTTTCAGGGATGTTCTTCAAGGAACCGGAAAAAACAGGCGAGTATTCACATCCTTACAAGGTTGATCTCGAAACAAAAAAAGCTGTCAAATACATGGAAGGGAAGACAAAAAACTGTATCTGGTTTGATTATCTGGAGGTAATTAGATGAGCAACATAAGACCGTCTAAAAATGACACCGCTGTATCTTACACCTTAAAAGGCAAATCAATTTATTTCGTTCTGTTTTGCCTGATTATTTCTTGCGTCACCAGCGGTTGCGGGACGCTTTTTTACGGGAGCAGAGAGGTAATAGAGTTCAATTCAAATCCTCCGGACGCCAAAATATTTATAGATGGCGCTGAATATGGAATTACTCCGGTCAGGCTGTCGTTAAAAAAGGGAAAAGACAGGGTTGTAACATTTAAAAAAGAAGGCTATTCGGATAAAAGCACCTATCTTGACTCACAGCTGAAAACCATGCCTGTAGTTCTCGATTTTTTTGCGGGAATTTTCGGAATTTTTGTGGACTACGCAAGCGGCGGGCTCTATGAGTATGAAAGAAAATCTGTATCAATCACTCTAGAACAAACTACCCAAAAATAACAGACTTTACATAATAATTACTAAACAATGGGAATTTCAACCGGAGCCAAAAAGCTTTTAGCAATCTTTGCAGGGTCATTTCTCTATACATCCATGGGATTTAACCAAAATCCCGGTGTTACACATAATGTTGCCTCAGTAAAACCAAAACGAACCGCATACTTTTTAGTTAACTGTTATAAAGAGATTAAAAGCCATGACCCTGAGCTGTATCTAAGCATAAATGATGGAGAGCTCGAGCAGATTCTTCCGGATGGATCAGGCCACACAGAAAATGTTGAGATTTCAACAAATGGAGAATACATCGCATACAGCAAGGGGCACAATGAAAAATCCGAGGTCTATGTAATGAGACTATCAGACAGAAAAGAAACAAGAATTACGGACAATGCCCATAGTGATGTGAATCCGAATTTTATCAATAATGAAAAAGGAGATCCAGAGTATGTTGTATGGTTTAAAGTAATCGATGATATCGCGAACTTATACAGAAGGAAGATTGACGCCTCAGATAAAGAGATAAATATTTCTCCTGATAAGAAGGCGCAGTATTGGGATCCGGAATGTTCCCCTGACGGAAAAAAAATCGCTTTTGTGCACGACAACAACAACTCAGGCGGCAAAACTACTGTAATCATTGTGGGTGAATTCAGCAAAACCAAAGACAAAATCATTAACACCAAAATAGTTTCAGACACAACAAAAATAGCGCGAACCGATCCATCCTGGAATCAGTCATCCGATAAACTTATGTGGGATGAGTGGGATAGAGATAACTCGACAGGAAAATACTGGTTCAAGGAAGGGTGGCAGGATGGATATCAGCAATATTGGAAAATATTACGCGCCAATGCTGATGGAACAAATCGGGAGGTTATCTGGGTTTCATTAAAAGATGATCCTATAAATTTTCTTCCAATCTGGACTGATAATGAAAATGAAGTCCTTGTTACCGGCGCATTCGCCAAACAGAGCAATAAGGACAAGGGAGAGTTTTCCGGCATATTCAAACTGACTTTTGACGGCAAGAAATTTAATATCTCAAAATATCGCAAAGACACTACAAACTGCTCCTGGTTTGATTTTGTAGCGGTAAAGAAAGACTAATCCCCGGGTATATCGAAGGGTTTAGATAAACAGCAAGCAAGTGGAAAAAAAGTTAATGCTCGTTGATTAGCTTTTTTCGGGAAAAAGTTGTTATAGTAACTGTAGAATCCCAACGAAAAATTAATGTTAAAAAAATACAGATTAATTCTCCTCGGAATAATCCTGATTGCAATTGCTTTTCTGATCAAAAACTATGGAAACAGGGCACAAGAATCTCAGAAAAACAAACAACCGGCCAAACCAACCAGCTCAAAGCAACCAAATCAAACAGATAGAAACAAATTTAAAGAGCCGATTTTGAAACCTGAACCTTCTGCCAAAAACGTATCCATTCTGCAGGATGACAAAGTAATTACACAAGCTGTAAAGATCAGAATAAAATTCAACGCTGATCGTGATAATGCAGATGATGATATCCACATAAGATTTTTAATATCCGGTGTTGACAGGAAGGACGCCCTGCTGAAACTCGGGCATGCTTCAATCAAAAGAGAAGCGCAGTTCGAACGTGAGTATACTTACAAAAAACCTGAAGGGAGACGTGATAAACTAATCATAGAATGGGATGAATTTCCGGTATTTCAGGGACGGCGCCTGGATAGCTCAACAGGCCTTGTTAGTAAAGCCGGCGACATGCGCCTGTTTGGATCTTACTCGAGATCTATCGATATCACACAAAATCCAATGATCATTGATTTACAAGGTTTGGAATTACCAACAGGGGAGCTCATTCTTAAACTAAACTTCTTGGATAAAATTGAGGGGATGAGTCACTCAATGCGTATACATACTAAAGCTGAAGGCGCAGATCTTGGTTTTGATATAAGTTATGTGAAAACCGGAGTAGTCAAATTAAAGCTTCCTGCCGGAATGCGCCTCTTTTTGACAGGAGAGACATTCAGCACTTCGACACCTGAGCTCAGTAACTCAGAACCGCCAGTCAAATTTTACGAAAATTGGACTGCTGAGGTCGAACTGGACGAAAATGGAATCAAATATCTGGATATAGTAATTGAAAAAAGTTTAGACCGATTTAAAGGGATCTGCCTCGATGAAACAGGAAATCCTGTGGAAGATGTTCGAATCTACGTATATCAGAAGGGTCGCGACTTCAACGCCACGAGCAGAGAAGATGGAACGTTTCAGCTCAATATCGATGAATCTGCCGAGATAGATGAATTTCTTGCGGAAAGAGATTATGCTTCAGCTTTTTATCAACACATCTCTCCTTCAGTTATCAAAAAAGTTGTACTGAAAAAGACCAGAGAGTATAAAATATTATTCGAGTTTCCCGAAGATTTCAAACAGAAGCTTTTTTTAGGACATACAAAGATTCTATATCTATCAGGAACCGATATTCTGGGAAGAGAAATTCAGGTATATGAGAACATGGACAAACCCGGCTTTGATAAATCCATTTACACACAGCCGGGAAAAACTACTTTTCGTTTTTTAACTTTTAACGACGTTCATCTGGAATGGAAACTGTACTACGAAAAAGCGATCACGCTCCCTGACAATCCTGAAATGCAGGAGATCAGAATAACAGTTCCACAACAAAATTAAGCACTTGCCTTATACTTTTTAGTCTTATTTATTCATTGCAAGAGATCTCACTGCAAAATATTCTGCCGTGGGTTGCCTGATCGGCAAATCTGCTTCACTATAAGTCCTTACCTTTCCACAATCCACAACTCTCTTTAAGACAATAGTATCAGCGCCTACTTCAGAGGCCTTTTTCTTAAGTTCTGGCAGCACGTCATCAAATGAGAGCTCAGATCCATCAAAACTTTCAATTATTGAAACGACCTCAAACTCACCCAGGATAGTAAACTTTCCAGAAGGAGGGTTTTTCAGATACTCAACTTTTTCAGGATCTACCTTCGCCCCGGGAAAATCAAACTTCTTGGTGTATTTTAGTTCAAACTTCGCTTTTTTTTCTCCACAATTTATTACAGTTAAAACTATTACAAAAACAAAAGAGCATTTACAAATGGATTTCAAATTCATACTAAAATTGTAAAGATCCTGCTTCTTTAATA
>JACQRL010000187.1 GCA_016206485.1 Planctomycetota bacterium
ACCCAATATCACCACCCTCTAATAATCCTGCCCAGGCTTTATAGACTCCGTCCTCAAAAATAATAGTTCCAATAGTGGCACTCAAGACCGGATTTCCACTATATTTAGTCCAATTGACGCCATCCGGTGATGTAGCATATCCAGTCCTGCTTCTCTGCCCATCATACCCGTTATACCACATCTTATAGATTGTGCCTTCTTTGATTACAACAGCGTTATGCACATGGTCAGCCTCCCATGAACCGTAAGCACCCAAAGTAAGCACAGGGTTCCCTTCATATTTAACCCAATCAACACCTAATTCAGCATAGGCAAAACGGCAACTTAATAGAAAGCCAAGAACTAAAAACCCCAAAAATCTACACATATATATCTTTGAAACAAACTTCTCTTTTCCCATAGCACATCGCCTCCTATCATAGACAACATTATGGTAAATACCCAATTCCACGACAAAACCGGCACACTTTCCTTACTGTCTCATCCCCTTGCGGCCAGTTATAATAACCTGCACCTCTACATCCCCAGCATAGACGAGGTTTTTCAAGTTCCTTTGATACCACCTTAGGAGGAGCAGATTCCGGCGGAACGCCTGTGTATCCTTTCCCCGAACAGGTCTGGCAAACACCTGTTCCATTACAAACCTGACATTTAATTTTACCTGTTCTAAGACAATACTCACAGGCTACCTCCACTTTTCTACCGCTTAGCCTGCCTCTGCCAGAACAGTGCTCGCATTTTTTACTCCTTTTATAAGTCCCGCTACCAACATTGGTACTTCCACTACCATAACCACTACTGCTTCCCCTTTCCTCTCTAATTATCTGATAACCTTTACCCTCACAGATAAGGCACTTGGGACCGGGTTCTTCCACTATCTTTCCTATCCCAGAACCATTACATACATTACACTTAACTTTTCCACTGCCATTGCAAGAAGAGCACTTCCCTGAACCGGAGCATGTTTTGCACATGTGCGACTGAAGCCATTGTTCCCTGTCCAATTTGTCCAGGCAAGTATCCAAAAGCAACTTTGCATCAGCATGTATTTTACTGTCAAGAAAATCACTGATAATTTTATCCAGCATCTCTTTTGCGTGGTCCCATTTCTCCTGCTGATATAACCCATAAGCCCCATCATAAAAAATACGGGCTTTTGCCTCATATGTTATCCTCTCATATGATTCATCAATATTTATTGCCTTCAAATATTCTTCTTCTGCCTGGTTATTTAATGCATTTTTAAAACAGAATAGCCATAACATATAATGGCCGGCTGCATCATTTTCAGATACGTGTGAGTATTTTTTCTTATAGCGCTCGGCAGGGGTAAGGACTTCTGCATCTGAAACTAATTTGGTGGTCTCGGCTAATATGTCTTTTGTGGCACATTTTATAGTCCCGACATTTGTTTTTACCACAATTTCCTCCGATGTCCTTTTGACTATTATTCCGGTTAATTCAATTCCGGATACCAACTTAATACTTACACTTTCAGTTCTACCCTCCATATAAGTATCCATATCACTATCTGGTATTGATGCACCCTCTTTCATAATCTTCTCCATAGCATCAAGACCAGTCCTGGCAGATTCATTCCCGGGTGCCATTTCTAAAACCATCTTGTATTTTTCCAGTGCTTTCTTGTACTTTTTATTTTCATATAGGGATTTTGCTTCTGCCAATGTTTTCTGGACTTCTGCATTACGGTCGTTTGCAATCTGAATAAGCGCACTTGCATCAATATAGTCCGGAACAATCTCAAGAACCTTATTTAGTTCAACTATTGCTCCCTTATAGTCTGATTTATATAATAGGTCTTCCCCTTTAGAAAAATGGCTCTCTATTTTGGCGACAGTCTTTGAGGCAATTTCATTTTTTTCTTTAAGACTATTATCCTCTGGGTAAATCTTTATTCCTGTTTCAGTAATTCGTGCAGCCTCTTCATAATTTTTAGTTTCAAGAAGTCTTTCTACTGTCTGTAGCCATACTTTTTGAGGTTCCAAGGATCCCTCGTCTCGCAATGTCTCTTTGGCTTTATCAATATATGGAAAACATTCTTTTTCCCATATTGTCTCAATCCCCTGGTCAAAGTCTTTATCAGCAGAATTACCTATCCCGCCAAGCCTTTCCTTCCATCTGCGAGCAGTTCTTTCTAAACCTTCTTTGATAATTCCAATGTAATAGGTGGAAAGATATGTCTCTTTACCCTGATATCCTGTTTTGAACTCATTTACTAAAATTGCATATCCCTCGTAATCTACCCCTTTACTTACTGAAGCCTTTATTATATCTGTTTTACCAAGGAAAGATTTAGATTCTTCTATATATTGTAGGTTTTCATTTGATATTGAAGTCTTTTTATCATCTTTGCTCAATTCACTGCTTCTAGAACAACCGGTCAAGACCGCCATAGCCACAAAAATTGCCATATATTTACTTACTATGTTCTTTTCCATGTTACACCCCCATTTAATATTTTTGAGATAGAGGATACAATCCAAACTCAAGTAATTTAAAATTCATCCTTTCTTCATCAATGCCAAGGACGATAACGACCTTTGAACTTCTGATAAGTCTTATAAACTCCTCCGGATTTGTAATATGGTACTGTTCAATCACACCCTTGATTGAGCTCTTCTCCATTGCATCTGCTGTAACGCCAGGATAAATATACATAAAAAAATTATCAAGATAGCCAAAGGGAATCACCCTATATCTATTGATATAATTCTCTCTTACTGCGGACAATTCCGGATTGAGATTCTTATCAAAATATATATAACTTTCTTCATTATCTGTTAAAAGGTTAACTGTGTTTTTTGTAGGAACCACGCTTATATCATACTTATTAAGGAATCGTTCCCTCATTCTATTTGAACTAAAATTAAAATCTATCATAAAATTAAATTGTTTCTCTTCGCCAAAATTTGAATACTTTTTTGAATATGACCTGAACTTTGCAGAATCATATGAAACCACTTCGGAAATTGGTTTTCGTCCTGCCTCTTTAGTCTTTTCTCCCTTTGTGATGACCTCATTTATAAACCTTTCATCTTCGTTACCTCTTCCCGGAACCGAGAAATTGACATTATCAACTGACCTTTCAAATCCTTTGTCATCCAGCATCTTATTGCCACCTTCACCTCTTACTTGCTGTTCTTTCTCGGCAGTTTCTGGTCCAACAGATGGTAACCTGTATGGCTTGGTTAGAACAGGTGGTTTTGCTCCCTCAAGTTTATCTCTCCATTTTTGCTTTGCCTCTTCTATGGCTAATTGTTTTTTACTTTCTTCTGCTTCTTGCTTGGCTTTTCCCTCTGCGATACGTTTTTCTTCAACCAGTTTCTTTTCAGCCATCTGGCGTTCTTTTTCTCTTTGAAGTGCTTCTTTTGCCTTCCGTATCTGTTCAGCAGTGATTAAAGAGACCTCAACGGGTTTTGATTTTGATGCAACTGCTGACATTGTAAGAGGAATAGAAATTATAAGAAGAAGAATCATATGAAATATGGCAGAAAAAAACATAGACCAATTTAACTGCTTTTTATCGCTATTATTTTCCATTCTTAGATTTATTTGCCTTTTCAGAGGCTACGAGTAATTTCTCAAATCCAGCAACGTTACCGGCATCCATGACAGATACAACTAGGCCATGTGGCACATCTGCATCAGCCTCAATTATCAGGTTCTTTTTATTATCTGCCTTAACTATTTTAGATAATCTTTGTTTAATATGGGAAATGTCTACTGCCTCATTGTCTATAAGTATGCT
>JACQRL010000210.1 GCA_016206485.1 Planctomycetota bacterium
CCGACAGATTACATTGCCATTAGTGGGGACTGTTAATCTCTCTGATGTCGTTCGAGTTAAGCCAGTTTATTTTATCCCAATTACAGGTCGTTCACCACCCAATGCTACTATTGTCAACGGTGAGATTTACGTGTTTGCCCAAGGCCAAGATAAAATCCATCCGCAGTTGTTAGCCCGCATGATTATCCACGAATCGGTTGAAGAATATTTACAAAATTCGCATCCCAAACTAGATGAAACACAACGCCATGAATTGGCCCGTAAAGCAGAAGGGGTCTTAGGCGCTGTGATTTTGGGAGGTCCCGATGGTGTTTTATTACCTTATAGTCGTAGTCGAAGATCAACTTTGAGCAGGGGTATTCTAACTCGAGATCCTTTCTTGGATTTACTTTCTGCAGGTTATGATGTCGTTATCGTTACTAATCAAAGGTTACCTTATGATGCCATTAAACAAGAGTTAGGTATACGCACGCGTATTATTGATGAAATTCCCGAACATTTAAGAAGAAATATTACCCTTTTTGTTTCCAGTGGCACAGTCCAGGTTAAATACCATGAGGATGGACGAGAACAATTGCATAGAGGGTTCAACTCACGCAATCTTATCGATGAAGAAGCCGCGGCTCTTATTCAGGCGAAGGCTGATGAGGTTATTGAAGAATATTGGGAGCGTTATGAAAAAGACAAAGCAAAATATAGAAATAGATATCCTGCTTTTATGTTTATCAAACCGCAGATATTCTTACATACAGTGGATGGCGACATGTATGGTGTCAGCATTCTCTATTGGCCATCGCGAACAGCCGGCGTAGGTACGTTATCTTCACAGAAAGATGAGAATGGAGAATATAAAGAGAAAGATGAAAGAAAAAAAGCCATGGAGAGATTAGTGGAATTAATAACGGCGGCTAATCCTTACTTTTTTAGTGAATATACTATTCGAGAAGCCGGAGTCACTACCCTTGATATTAGAAGAAGAGGGACAGGAAAAGACCTTGCTATTGAAGGATATATGGCCGCTCATCAGCTTCGACCTGGTGATGTTATTTTCTTTGGGAGTTTAAGTGCTTTTTCCGAAGATGAACCATTAAGAAACGTTGGACTGGAGAACAGTTTTATTAACGACCTTTATCGTAATACATATAGAGAAAGAGGATTTATTCACGCCGGTGAAGGGCTGGCCAGTGTCGCCTGGTGGTTGAGAGAATTAAGCAGGGAGTCTAATGGAATACAAAAAATAGCAAATGAGATTAAAGACCGACCAGCTTGTGCTTATGAGGATCATCCCGCTTTAAAGATGGCTTCTTTTGTAGCCGCCCAGGCAAAAGAAGAGCCAACGAGAGTCAAGCAGTTAGAAAAATTATGGGAGATATACCAGCAGTACAGTCTAGCGTTTACTGACAAACCAGCCTGGGCTATCCTTTATCAGATTATTTATGGGCAAGATGAACATTTAGACAATGCTTTAAGGGCATTAATTGAAGGTTTTCCGAATGTTACCAGTGTTGATGACTATTTTAGAATCGCAGACGAAATTTATGAAGAAATGAAAGACGGGCTGGATTTCTTTGAATTTTATTCTGCCGTAGACCCGCGGGCAGCGAGGAATTTATATTTCTTAAGAGACAAGGTTTTTCGAAGCGATATGGAGCTTAAACACAATCTTGCTGTTGCTCAAAAACATACGGGATTGCCTATTGCCCGACTCTTAATTGGTTATTTTCAGGATCATTATGTTTATAGGTATAAAGGCTCATGGAGAACAATATCTCAGGCTAAACATATGTCCTTAATAACGTATATTGGCGGTGGTGGCCCAGCCATTACGACACTAGTTCACGCCTTAGTGAAGAGAGGAGTGAATCGTTTAACAACAGTTGTTTCTTCTTCGGATGATGGCGGCTCCAGTGCTAATATCATGATGGCCTTTAGCCAAACTTATGGATTTTATTTTATTCCTCCCGGGGATACCGCAGGGATGATGATTGAAATGAGTCCTGATGAAAGTAGAATATTTGTCTTATTTGATACGGAATTAGGCGGTTTGCCAGCGGGCATCAGTACGCGAGGACGTATTACAGCCGATGTGGTATTACCCATATGGCAAAGAAGGGTTATCGAGACAGAAAGAGTTTTAAGGCAAGAAATCAACATTGGCCGGGAACTGCAATGCTGTCCAGACTACATTATGTTTATCTCTGGATTGTTAACTTTAGGAGAGATGATTGACAGGGAATTAGTTTCAACGGGTATCATCGAGCTTAAAAAGATGTCTACCGCTAATTTAGTATTGATTGGAGCCGCCTATGATATGGGAGTCATAGAATTTGATCATCCTGTGGCAGAAAAAATTTCCTTAGACAATTTAGCAAGGCTATTAGGACTTACTAATCAACAAGTTGTGCCAGTTAGTTATGATTATGAAAGGTCAGCATTGGTTGCGATGACTGAAGATGGACGTCTTGTGGTTTTGCAGACGAATATAACTGATCAAGGTCAGACAAATTTTATCAAAGAAGTTGTTCTGGCTCACCGTGTAGGAAGCGGAGTTACTTTTGATGATGTGGAACCTTTGGAAGAGGCACCTTTAAGTAATCCTGAAGCTGTCGAGGTTATTCAACATACTAAAAGGGCTCTGCTTTTAGGGAATGGATCGTTATTTACATCATTATTGCCGAATTTATTATATCCTGCCGTAGCGGAGGCTATTATCGGGGCTAGGGCTAAAGGCTTACCGGTAATTTATATGGCTAAATTAAAGACAGATTTGGAGACCTCAAAAATGGTATCGGCTAAGTCCAGGGCTGATTATTCGAAACATTTAGAGGAAATTCTAGCGGCTGATTTATCTGAAGAGCAAAGAAGAATTTATACAAGGATGCAAGAGTTGGTGGGGGGGGCAGCCAAACCATACTTTTTACATATAGGAGCTCAGCAAAATTTATTACAACAATTAGAGATTGTTAGACGGCATGTTTCCACCACCTTAGGTCGGGAGGTAGCCTTAAATGAGATTATCAGTCATGTCATTGTAGGTGACTTTAGTGAGGAGAATTTTGCTTGCCTGAGCGTTGTAGGTATGACGCAAGAAGAGGCCAGTACGCTTACTGTGTCATTAGAGAAGGGGGAAGCCCAAATTAGCAAATATATTTATGGTGTTCAACCCTTCAGTCCAGAAGATGTCAGGAGATATGAGGAGGAGTTGGGAAGGTTAGGGATAGTGGGACGGCCGTTACTCGAATTACAGGCAGAGATGGATGCCGAGGCAAAGGGGAAAGAAACCCAGCAAGGACATGCCGCAGGGCAGAAGATAAGGCGAACGATGTTAAGTAAAGAGATGGTAGAGAGTTTTGTGAGGATTGGCGGGACAGCGATCCGGGAATTCTTAGGAGAGCTAGGGAAGTATGAAGGGGCAAGGGAAGAGTCGCCGTATAAAGATATAGCGGGAGTAGAGAATGTGTGGGCGGGAGCCAGAGAGTATAAGGAAAGACCGGAAGAGTTTAGTGATGAGAGACTGGTGAGAAGAGGGGGAATGGAGGTCCCGCGGATCGAGGTGCGGGGGTTGGATGAGAGGAGTGGAGAAGCAGCGCAGGTGGCGGTGATAGGGATCCCCGGGAAGTATCGAGAAGGGCCGCAGGAGAGAATGAAGGGGATCAAGGGAGTGGAAGGATTATCGATCAAGATGGGAGGGTTCATGACGCTGGAGGTGAATGTGGCAGGGGTGAGTAAGGCGTTAGCGATCGATTATATAGGGCGGCATTATGAAGCGATATTAAGGAGAATGGGGTATAAGGGAGGAGCATTGATTGATGCTAGAAGAACAAGGAGTGTGATTACAGCGGATGGAGACGGGACGACGTATGGGAAACCAACTGCGGAAAGGAATCCGGAGTTGTGGGAGAGTGCCAGTTATGAAGCGTTAGAGGAGTATTTGGAGGTGGGAGGATTATATGTGTTGATCTCAGGCAACGATATAGAGTTAACGCGGCAGAGACTGTTAGCGGGAAAAGGGATAAGGGAAGAATTGAGGGGACGGTTTATCGTGGTGGCGAATGGGGCAGCGAATATAGGGTATATGGATAAAGAAGGGAAGTTAGTGGAGATCAAGGGATATCGCAGGAGGGCGTTAGGGGAGTATAGGGAAGGGGTGGAAGAGGGGTTAGATATTATTTACTTAGGCGATGATGAGAAAGAGAAAGGCAATGATTACCCGGCGTTTGAGAAGGTAGGATTTGGGCGAGCAGTGAGTGTCAGTAGTAAGAAGAAGGAAGAGGTGCCGGAAGGGTTAAGGCAGAATTATGTGGGAGGGTTAGAGCAGGGAGTGCGGGATGTGTTAAGGGTGGTGGTAGAGCGGGCGAAGGCCAATCCGCAGGCAGAGCTTTTTGATGAAGAGGGAATCAGGGCGACGGTCAGCAGGGTCAGAGAATTGCGAGAGACAGAGAAGAAAGCGCATGCGGCGGGAGGGCGAGAAGGAGGGGAGACATTGGACGCTGCCAATTTTAGTACTATGCTTAATAGTAGAGTTGTCGAACGTATTGTGGAATTAAGTGGAAGAGCCACCCGTCGATTCTTAAAAGCAGTGAATAAAGATGAAATTAAACCTGGATTACTTTCTGAAAAACTCATTGCTGCTGCTAAAGAGTTCGACCAATCTCCTCAAGATTTTTCTGACGAGGTCTTAACCGAAGTTACACGTCAAGATGTGCCGCGGATCGAGATTAGGGGAAAAAATATAACTGGCATGGCTACCCAAGTCACCATCATAGGCATTGTCGCTCAATTCAAGGAAGAGCTGCTCAGAGAGCTCCAGCAGTTACCTGTTAAAGCCATTGATGTGAGCGCCGCTGGTGGTACAGGAATTATTGATATTAATTCAAGGGATGTTAATAAAGCTTTGGTCTTGGATTATGTTGGTAAGCATTTCCATAAGATTCTCGTACAGATAGGCTATAAGGCCGACAGATTTGATGCTCGAGAAGCTAAATCTTTGGTTGCTGCTGACGGTGACCGGACAACGTATGGTAGCAATAAAGAGCGAAAACTGTTGTCTTTAAGCGAGGCTAATTCCCAATTGTTAAGATATCTTCAGTTGGGCGGCGTTTACTTGCTTATTACAGGGAACAGGAAAGATAAAGTAATAGAAAAATTGCTCAGAGATAATGAACCGCTCTTACGGTTTACAAATCGTCTTTTGATTGCTGTTAATGGTGGATCCATCCTTGGGTATCTTGATCGGGAAGGTAGATTTCTTGAAATTGAAGATTATAGAAGGCATGCCAAGCAAACCTCCAGTGATGGAATTGTAGGAGAGGTTAATCTGGTTTATCTCGGTGATGATCATAGAGAAGAAGGGAATGATTATCCAGCATTCAAGAAGGTCGGTTTCAATCGAGCCATCACGGTCACAGCCACTGAATGTAAGAATGTTCCAGAAGCCCTCCGGATCAATTATGTTGGTGGACTCGTATCTGGAACACGCAGTGTGTTAATGGCCTTGAATGAACAGGTTGAATTAGCTCAAAAAGAATTTGAGCTAAATGTTCAAACTATTGAAGCCGTAGTTCTCAGGGCCAGAGAATTGCGAGAGACAGAGAAGAAATTCCATCCAGCGGGAGGGGAAAAGAGCTTGTCTTTATCCTATCAGGGAAATTTGACGATACAGGGACAAACGGGAACAGCAATTTTGTTTGATCCCTATAAAATTATATCTGCTAAGGCACTTATTCCAGGGAACAGAGTTGAGTTTCCTTTTATTGGTCGTAAGGATATTTGGTGGGCAATAGAAATACTGATAACATTTGCCAAAAGAAAAACCGAAATTTTAGGGCGGGAGGTTGAGGTTGAATTGCCATGGTATCCCCCGATACAGACTTATGGCGAAAGTGGTTTAAGATTAAGTGTTTATTTTGTTAAAGTAGAAAGCCCCCCTTCTCCTGATATAAATGCAGATGTTGTGGGGGATAATCTTTACATATTCGCTAGGAGTCAAGAAACTGTAAGTATAGAGCAACTGGCTCGAATATTTTTGTATATGGCAGTTGTCTTATTTTATAGGAGAGCGAATCTGGAAAATGAGCAAATCCATAAAATTGCTAAAGACGCAGAACATCTTTTGGATTATGAGAAGGTTTTACTTATCAAACAGATCCGTCGAAAATTAAGATTCCCATGGTTAGATCACAAAACAGAAGAAATTATCAAGACTTTAATACAGGAAGGGGAAGTGGAAATAGTTGCCAATGATGGACATAAATTTAAATTTCAACTCAGAGGAACTCAATGGATAACGTCTGAGGATAGAGGAGGTTTACAGGCAGAAGAAAAGATCCATCATGGTTTTGTCATTTTTATTTATTCTCAAGATGGTCAGGCAATAGGGATGGTGGGTGTACATGATATAGATATAGTTCATGGGGAGGTAAGTATGGATACGTTAGAACCCAGTGGTTATTATTATGTTGTATTCCCTGAAAGAAAGATGGAAGAAGAAATAAGTGGAACTAATCCTGATGTGCTAGAGGTACGTTCTAGGGGATTTCCTTTTGGTTATGATCATCTTTTTAATGCCATCGCTATACGAGATGAGTTTCGATTGCAATATAGAGGTTTAGGCAGTGCTTTAATGACAATGGTTATGACCATATTAAAATTTATAGGTATTAGACAATTTGTTGTTGGTAAAGAAGCTTCCGTTAATGCTCCAGGATTCTTCTTAAAACTAGGATTTAAGTTACAAAAAGGAGCCATTTTAAAATTCGAGATGGCGGCCTCGATTCCATCCATTATGATTATACGAGAAAGACAGAGAGAAAGTTCTGGCAGAGCGGTAATTGAAGAAAATGATATTGGAGTTCTGTTAGAGGATTTAGGAGACAATAATAAATTTGTTCGAAGAAAGGCACGACATATATTAGGTATATTTAATATCGATAGAAAACGGTTAGTTAGTAGATATTTGGATCTTTTAGAAGCCAGTATAGATAAAGAC
>JACQRL010000194.1 GCA_016206485.1 Planctomycetota bacterium
AACTATCTTTTTACTAAATCAACCAAAGAACTAATTTTCATTATGGTATCTTTTTTAGAAACCTTTTCAAGAATTCTTTTCTTTTGAAGTAAATTTCTTCTTTCGCTATTTATGGTGAAGTCAGCGTACTCTTCCGGCTTTACAACCGTGTCGACGAGACTGGCAATAAGATATGATTTGTATTGGTCGGTAGATGTCGAGATATATGAGGAATCTCCTATTTTTTCTAGTCTTTTGATTAACTCTATTGCCTCGTCATTTGCAGGCTGTTTTATACTTATGTTGTTTCCCATAAAATAGTCCTGCCATTGGAATTGAAATTTAGGGTACATTCTCATCACATTGCTTGCAGTTGTCTGTTTCAGGTCATCTGAAAGTCTTTTTGCAACGCTGTCTAGGATATCTTCGATCTGGAATTTAATGATTTCATTTTTAATGAATCCGGCTATTTGGCTGGTCAAGGGTAATATAACCGGGTCGGTTTTATTCGTAACCATAAAAGTGAAAAACCCTCTGTCAGTTCTTATGTGCGGAGGTCGTTCGGAATAAGGATTGTATTCGTAGAAGTCTCCTTTTGTCTTAGGCGACCCGAAGCAGAAGGTATCTATTGTGGTATTATTTCCAAAAGTTTCATTATTAATCCTATTGATATCGCTTTTGGAGAAGGGAATGGTCAGATCTCTTTTTACTGTTATTTTTTTCTCTCCGTACTGTCTTATAAGGATTGTCACTTTTTCGTCGATTTGGGGATAAACCTGAGTGAACGTGGCATCTATTTCTTTATAAATAGCCAGTCTCTCTTCGCTACTCTTTGCCAGATTAAATTTATTTTTCAGTTCGTAGAGCTTCTTGAATCCTTCGAGACCGTCCAAAGTTTTTTTCAGGTCCCAGATGAAACTGTATGCAGTATTGGTAAAGTCTTTGTTATTGCGGAGTTTGCTTTCCCATGTTTTGGTAAGGAGCCGGCTTTTTATTTTTTCATAATCGGAAGTGCCGAACTCTTTCTCAAGATCAGATTTATTGGTATCGAAATATTTTTTTATTTCTTCATCGGTTGGTTGAGCGACTAGGTGCAGATTGTCTGCGTATTTTATTGAAATATAATAAAGCTCAACGTATGCCTGGGTTTTAAAGGCATTTTTTGTTCTTGCATAATATGAAGCGATCTGTACGGGAGTCGGAGGTCTTAACAGATGGAAAACATCATTGCTGTTTACGGATGTATACACGATTTTTTTGTGAGGTTGTACTGCATGTGAGAGTATGACTTCTTCAACGGTTGGAAATGATGTTTCTACAAATTTGTTGAGGAGATTGCAGATTGTGAGGTATTCTTTTACTGATTGCTCGAAACTTGATGGATCTCCGGAAACTGTGGGGCCGAAGAGCTGTTCTAATAGTCTCATGTAGTTTTGTTTTGTGTACATCGGCATTGAAAACCTTTGCTGTTGTTGGCCTGGTTCTTTGTACCAGGTCATTACGAATCCGCGGATTGCTGCGATGAACTCATCCTGTGTATATTCGATATTTAGTTCTTTTGCCAGGTTTAGAAGTACGATGTTTTCCCAGACAGTTTTGTCCTGGAGTTGCTCGAGTGACGGAGACTCTTCTGAGATTTCGGAATCGCCTTTCATCATTGCTTGCATTTGTGGGTTTATCTTTGCCCATTCATCTTTTGCTTCTTTTGTGAAGACAAGTTTTCCTTTTTGTTTTGGCGCGGCCTGGCTTCCCCAGATTGATTGGAATAAGAGCATCAGGAATTCCCTGGAAATTATGGGCTGTTCGCCGGTGTTGTATTTTTCGTCTATGAACGGCATCAAAAATCTGAGGTACAGGTGAAAAAATACTCTGCTTCTGTGATTTGCGTATTCGTTACCGGAGATAGTGATTTTTTTCTTTTCATCTTTTTTCTCAATGATGAAATTTCCTGCCTCTTTCCCGGTGTCTGAGGACGGCATCATTGGGACCCAGACTACGAGTGATATTACCATGAGAACTACGATTGATATGATTGTTGTCCTTTCATACTTTTTCATTAATTTCCCGATATTCATAGTTCCTCCGGTTTTGGCAGTTCTTCGAGTGACGATATTCCTACTAATTCAAGAAACTTGTCGCTGGTTTTGTAGAGCAGGGCGCCTGATCCTTCCTCTCTGCCGCTTACAGTTATGAGCTCCTGTTCGAGAAGCAGTTTGATGATATCCTGTGTGTTTGATCCTCGGATTGATTCGACTTCCTGTCTTTTTACCGGCTGTTTGTAGGCAATTATACTTAAAGCTTCGATAGAGGCCTTTGTCAGTTTTCTGTATTTGATGCTGATGTTGAGGAATTTTTTTATTATTTCGCCGTATTCCGGTAAAGCCGTGAAAGAATATCCTCTTCCTACTTTACTGATTCTGAAGGCGAAATTTCCTGTTTCATATTTTTTGTTCAGATTTTCTATAATTGGGTCTAATTGGAGTTCATTGTTATTCATCTGTGTTTTCAGTTCAAGTTCTGTCACGGGCTTATCTGAAGCGAATATCAACGCTTCTAATGTTGATTCCATAGTCGGTTCTGCCATACGCGTTACTGACCAATTTATTATAGTAACTGGTTTTTTCAAGAGATATTCAGGATTTAGTCGTGTAGTTTGATTTTTGGTTTCTATTATAGAGTTGCCCATAACTTGTTATTTGTCGTTCTTTTATTAAATTTAAAATCTTAAACTTTAAATTTGAAATTTAATCGCGGGGTGGAGCAGCCCGGTAGCTCG
>JACQRL010000184.1 GCA_016206485.1 Planctomycetota bacterium
TCAGCTGGGTATCATCGCCTTTAATGATGGCTCTCATCGGCGCATTGTTATCTTTGCATTCTTTTTGGAAGGCTTCCACCAGAGCCTGGCCTACCTTTTGGTGCTGAAACTCGGGCAGGACACCGATCATATCGACCCAGCCAATCTTAGGATGCCGGTGACTGCGACCGATGGCGTGCATCAGGTCAAGGATGGACTGGCTGTGTCCCTCGTCTGCGATGTTTCCGGCCAGAAAGCCGACGAGCTGCTTTCCCACTTCAGCCACAAAAATTGTCCCGGGTCCATAGCTGTTCCAGTAGAGGCTAAAAGGAAACGGCCAGGTCCGCACTCGTTTTTCACCGAAGAGTAAATTATCAACCTCATTGATTTTCACCAGGTCGGCTTCAACCATCTTCCTGACCTTTACTACTTTCTTATTATTAGTTGTCATGGCCACCTCCTTGTTCTCTAGTAATGGCTATTTTACCCTATCGGTGGGGATTCTTCAATCAGCCGGGTGGTTTAAAGTTTTCCCCTTGTGGTGAGGAAAAGGCTAAAAGGGAGAGGGAAGTGAACAGGCGTTCTTGAGGGCTTATCATACTTGCACTTTACATTACCTGCCATCAATA
Source organism: Planctomycetota bacterium (assembly GCA_016206485.1). Taxonomy (GTDB): domain Bacteria; phylum Planctomycetota; class MHYJ01; order JACQRL01; family SBBU01; genus JACQRL01. The sequence goes on from JACQRL010000184.1 coordinate 609, forward strand.
TAACCCACGGAACATCAGGCACCTGATTCATACTCTTCTACGCACTTCTCTAACTTGTCCAAATATATATTAATTAGGTCACGCTCTCTATATTTACTTGACATTGTCTTACCATGAAAGAGACTGACACGGAAACCAGTAACCGCCTGAATCGCTGCCTGCAACTCAGCTTCTGACCCAAACCCAGATTGAGTTTCTATTAGGAAAATCTTTAACTTATCCCAGTTATTACCATATTTTAGCATTTGTGAGCACTCACCTAATGTTAAATGCTCACTGACCTCTCCAATTATGCCTTTCTCACTCTGTGCCGCCTCCCTTTTCTTTGTTTTGCCATAAACGTCTGGCGGAGCACAATGCTGTAACTCAGCGAGGGACGATATCCCAAGAATACCAAAAACAAATTTCGCAAATCTTCTTTCAAACTGGACTACTCTAGTTTCAAAGTCTTGAGTAGGTATTTGGCCACCGAACTGTTTGTCCCCGGTTAATTCTCTTATGGATAGGCATAAAGACCGAGTTAATTCTGTTTTACCACCCTCACTAGTAATGCGCAATCTTAAGTTTTTTCGGTCTATTTTGTTTGGATATTGACTCGATATTACATCGTGCAATGCTTTTACATATTTCTCTATGTCATCCGATGAAGGTATTTTATTGACCCTACTAAGTATTCTTTCGAACACTGTAACCATTACACTAATACCGCCATTTGTAAATGCGAATTCATCCTTCTCACTATCATTAAACTGCTTATCGATTTGTTGGAAGAAAGATGCTAATGATTTTGACGCATATTCCACTATACGTTCGTGGTTGGTATTATGCATCGGGTTTTTCTGAGCTCCTTCCATCGTTTCCGTTACTTCTTTAACCAATCTTCTTTTTTGTATGCTCAAACATAGACCTGAAAACTTTAATTGGCCTTTGGTTCCCCTTCCTTGTAGCGGAACGTAGATTTTGTCCTCCAGAGGGCTAATTTCATTAAGTCTCTTGACTATGTTAGAAATAATACCCTCCTCACTCTCTGGCCTCATCTCTCCTTCAAGGTCCCATAGCAAATCAGCCTCGACAGGCTTCTGTTCTCTGTTTATCTCAATAAAAAACTGTGCTTGTCGCTCAGGCTTAATTTTTTCAAACGCTGCAACGGCTATTTTGTCACCCCCTGAAGGTTCTGGGAAAGAATAAAGCCTATGCTGACCATCTATTATCCAGCAACTTCTATAATTTGACGGAAAATTTAAAATTCCGAACTTTAACCAATTTGGAAATACTACCTGCGAATTAACTTCATTAAATGGCACGAACTTGGGAGGCGAGTTAAAGGCTACTATGATATTATTCGGAAACAGGCCTCCCTTTTGGATAAATCTTTGGATTTTCCCAATTCTATCTTTATTTAGGAAACGTTGGTAATATTTTTCTCTGCCTACTTCTCTTCTAGCAACATAAGAAGCCTGAATCAATTTTTGCGGCTCAATAAAGAATAAATATAAAGTATAGTTCTCCAGTCGGGTCTGAAATGCAGGAATACTAATGACGTTTTCTACACGAGGTTCTACTCCTATTTCACCTAGCAGATTATATCTAGCATGTGTCCCTATAAGGGTACTGAGAGCTGTGTAGTAACTCAGAAGTTGTTCATCCCAAATATATACTTGTGGTTTTTCTTCGGCAAAATTCTTGTCTTCCTCATTGAGATTGATATTCTTTACCGCTAAAATGTACTTATTCTTGAGATATTTACCATAAGTTTCATGCTTATGAAATGCTTTACTTAAGATCGGTATATTACCTCGAAAAATCTGTATTTTTTGTCGAACAGACTTTATAGCCTTTTTGCTTGAAACTAGACATTCAATAACAAGAAGTGTGTCCTCATGTCCGCCACATGCATCTACCTGTATGTCACCAATTCGAAAGTTACGACCACCATTTATGTCTTTAAAACCTAATTTCTTAAGACATTCAATAACTTGATTTTCGAACCTCTCTGCCATTTTTTGAACTGATTCTTCAATGACATCCATTTCTTTCTCCCTCGTCTCCAAAAAACTTGTTCCGAGGATAGGCTCCCTGATGGTATTTGATGGTATCCTCAGCCTTCGGGTTTTTCCTCTTCCCCTTTGATGCCTTCTGCCTCCAGCTCTTCCATGATACGGGCGGCGCGGGGATAGCCGATGCGCAGACGACGTTGCAGGAAGGAGGCGGAGATAGTCTGGTGTTCCGCAGCCAGTTGCCGGGCGGCAGTCAGCAGGGGGTCTTCTGACGGAGTTCCTTTTCCGCCAGTTGCCGGGGGTAGCGCTATTTCCTCAACCTTGAGTGAAGCGACCCCGGGCCGGTGCTGGTTGCTCCAGAAATAGACCAGCCGCTCGACCTCACCATCGGA
>JACQRL010000185.1 GCA_016206485.1 Planctomycetota bacterium
AAAGATTATTCCGAACCGCGATGACAGATTCGACCGGTAAAAAAATATCATTTTTTACTTTGTTGGTTAATTCAATACTTTTATCCAAACTGCTGAAGTCGCGCTGCAAAAAAGAAGAGATGATCGGGATGATTTTACCGCCAAGCATCGCAGGCGCAATCTGTAATATATCCGTTCAGCTCGCAGGCAAAGTTCCTGTCAACCTAAACTGGACAACATCGGAGCAAGCACTGAAATCATCAATAAGTAAATGCAATCTCAAAACAATACTGACTTCAAAGGCAGTAATAAAACGCCTCCCCTTTGAACTTAGAACTGCAAACTTAGAACTCAAAATTGAGTTCGTAGATGATCTAGTCAAGCAAATCGATGTGCTAAGCTACGCCAGCTGGAGTTTTGCCGCATTACTGCTTCTCACAGGAATGCTTTCCAAACTTTTGAAATCCGCCAATAGTCTTGACGATCCTGCGACAATAATATTTTCCAGCGGCACGACGGGAGACCCAAAGGGAGTAATCCTTACCAATGCGAATATAATTTCAAACGTGCTGGGAATAAGCGAAGTGTTCACAATAAACAAAGATGACAGAATATTGGGAGGTCTCCCCTTTTTCCACTCATTTGGATTCACGGCAACTATTTGGCTCCCATTAATTAAAGGGCTGTCAGTCTCATACCATCACAACCCTCTTGATGCAAAAGGAGTGAGCAAAGCGGTGCAGAAATCAGGATCAACCATTCTTGCCGCTACTCCAACATTTTTACAGTTATATATGAAAAAATGTGAGACAGCTGATTTTAAAACATTAAGGCATGTGATAGTCGGGGCGGAAAAATTGAATCCTCAGCTTGCCAAAGAATTTGAAGGCAAATTCGGCATAGTTCCGCGGGAAGGATACGGGTGCACTGAATTATCTCCTGTTGTCTCAATAAATACCCCGGATGTTATCGACAAAGGGATAAAACAGATCGGGACACGGCTGGGTACGATCGGACGCCCTCTGCCCGGTGTCGCGGTCAAGGTGGTAGATCCTTCGACTTTTGAAGAGCTTGGACCAAACACAGATGGAATGCTTCTTGTACGCGGGGCGAACGTGATGAGAGGTTACCTGGGTGAACCTGGACTTACCGCAGAAGTCCTTAAAGAAGGATGGTATATTACAGGAGATATTGCAAGGGTAGATGAGGATGGGTTTATCACGATAACTGACAGGATTTCGCGCTTCAGCAAAATTGGAGGTGAAATGGTTCCTCATATTAAGATCGAAGAGGCGATACAGGAGATATGCAAAGACACAGAAAAATCGGTTGTTGTTACCGGAGTACCTGATCAGCAGAAAGGGGAGCGTTTGGTTGTTTTGCACACAAAAGATTTTAATCCCAGTGAAGTCATTGAAGAACTCAGAAGACGCGGCCTGCCTCCGTTGTGGATCCCTAAGCCGGAGTCGTTCCGCAAGATCAGTGAAATTCCTTTGTTAGGTACCGGGAAGGTTGATTTACAAGTCGCTAGACAACTAACAAAACAATTATTAATCTCTGGTAGGTAACCAATTCAACTCAAAAATAAATAAACACTGACAAAACAATCTTGATCTAAGTGTATAGAGATTTTTATGATAAAAGGGAGGTTATATGCTATTCCTATCAAAACTGACTGGACTTCTTGTTATTTTGGCACTGGTTGTACCAATTACTTCCGCACAGCAGGGGCTGCCCGCACCTGCAACGCCTGGGACATTTGCAACATCGATTAACGTCAATAATCTGACGACAACTGAGGGTGGAATTACTGCTATCAGTATCTCATGGACATTCCAAGATGGGCAATATTGTACTAGTACAATCCCTGTAAATCTTCCAGAAGATTGTGATCCTGATGACTGGAAGCTTCTTGCTTACGGCGCTTGTAATGCGAACGGATATGCCACAATACTAGGAACATGTGATGGAACACGCATTAAGTGGATAGTTCCAATGCCGAACTCTCAGGGAATTCAGATTGACTGACCATTCTAACTACAAAGTCGTTCCGCAAGATCAGCGAGATCCCGCTGCTTGGAACAGGAAAAGTTGATCTGCAGGCGATAAAAGAGCTGGGAAAAACATTATTTGTTGAGTGAATCGTCGGAGAGCTTTTCCCTCTCACTCTCAGAATAACCCAGTTTTTCTAGTGACTCTTTAACTACTTCGCGTAGTCTTTGCTTCTCCTTTGTATTAGATTCCTTGAAGAGTTTACACAACTGTGGTATATATTCTTTTGCATCTAATTCTGCTAATGCTCTTGTTGCTTCTATTGGAGCCCACCATTCATTACTTGTAAGAAGAGAGGCTATCTCACTGGAGTGCTCTCGAGCTCCGAGTTTTGCAAGAGCTCTACAGGCATAACCTGCAACCCCAACTCCAGACATCAAAATTTCACAGTTAGTTCCACCGGAGCAACCATCAAATGCTCTCATATCTGCTAAAAAACCAGCGATCTTTTGCGCATACTCTCTTGCGCCAATTTCAGCAAGTTTAGACATAGCATACACTGGAATTCTGAAATCGATTTCATTATCTAACAATTTAACTACTACATGTTTTGACACCTCAGAACTAACGAGCTTGGTAATAGTATTTACCGCCTCCCTGCAAATACCAAAATCGGCTTCAGTTCTACCAGTAACAAAGCTATTTAATATTGATTCGATCTTATCAGTATATTCAGTTGCTCTAAAATGCCCTATTGCTTTAATTGCTTCAAGTTTTACCCCATAACATCTGTCATCTAACAGCGCTACAATATCTCCAGTGTATCCTTCTTCATTTAATGAAACCAAGGTCTTTATGGAATTATACCTGAGCAGGTCTGATTTGTGTCTCAAAAATTTGGCGATATTCACAGTATGTTCATGTATACCAAGTTTAGCAATTGTACACAAGGCAGCTGCCTTAATTGTATTGCTACTGTTGTCTTCAGGATTCAAGTAAGCAGCTACTTTTTCAGAATATTCTAATGCTTTTAAATATCCAACAGTACGAATGGCTTTTTCCAAAAGAGACTCATGACTTTCACTCAAAAACATTGCGATATAATTAGTGTTTGCGCTAACCTCTCTAGCATCGGCGAGTATATTTAAATATTGTTCTTTTGCTTCAACAGAGCTCAATCTGTTAAAGATCCATCTCGTTAATAACCTTAGTTTTTCTTTATCCCTAATTTCCTTTGTAATACTACAATAGTAACTCAATAACTTGCTTTCGTTCCATTGGCAAATGGTATCCAGCTTACAATTAGAGTCGATT